>DASSGL010000193.1:0-8443 GCA_035693525.1 Gaiellaceae bacterium
GTGAGGCTCGAGCCGCGCCAGGTCGCTGCCGAGCGTGCACGAAACAGTCGCCCGCCCGAGATCGCGCACCCGGGAGACGTGAATCCGCTCGCCGTTCGCGAACGCGCCGCTGCCGCGCGCCGCCCACCAGCGCCGCCCGAGCGCCGGCGCCGAGACTGCGCCGCACACGCGCACATCGTCGCGCTCGAGCGCGATGAGTGTCGCCCAGACGGGAATCCCGCGCGAGAAGTTCCGGGTGCCGTCGATCGGGTCGAGGACCCACCTCACGCTCCCACCGTCGTCGCCCTCCTCTTCGCCGAGCACGCCCTCTCCCGGACGCTCGCGCGCGATCGCCTCGCGCAGTGCACGTTCGACGGAACGGTCGGCGTCCGTCACGGGCGTCAAGTCGGCCTTCGTCTCGACGCGCAGGTCGGCGGCCCGGAAGCGCGTCAGCGTCAACGCGTCGGCCATATCGGCGAGCGAGAGCGCGAAATCGAGGTCGGCGTCCACAGATCGACACTAAACGGGCGCTCAGGCGCGGTGCCGTGCCGTGCGTCAGAGGAGTGATGCGAGAAGCGCGCCGGCGGCGAGGACACGGGCATCGTCGCCGCTGCGCCCGACGAGCTGGATCGACGCCGGCAAACCGTCCTCAGCCGGTCGACACGGGAGCGCGAGTGCGGGCCAACCGAGGCAGTCGAACGGATACGTGAGCCGGGTCACGCGACCGCGAAGAGCAGCCTCGTCGGCGTCGGCCGGAGGAGGCACGATGGCAACGGCCGGCGTGAGGAGCAGGTCGAGCCCGTCGAGCAGCTCCGTGCAACGCTCGCGGTAGTCCTCCCGAAGCCGCTCGGCCGTCGCGACCTCGGCGTCGGTGACGGCGAAGCAGCGCTCGAGCTTCCAGTGGACGCTCGCGCCGTACTCGTCGGCGCGCTCCGGGAAGAGCCCTCGGTGGACGTCGGCCACCTCGCGCATGAAGAGCGCGTGCTCGGCCGCGGCCGGCAGCGGGAGCCCGAGTGCGCGACGGCGGGGGAAGTGCGCCGCCGCCTCTTCGACCCGGCTCCGGACGAGCGGCTCGGCTTCGTCGAGCCAGGCGACGCCGATCTCGAGCAGCTCGAGCGATTCGAGTGTCGCCTTCTCGAATCCGGTCGCGAGGGCACTCATCAGCTCGGCGCAGCCCTCGACGGTGGCCGCCATCGGCCCGACGTGGTCGTAGGTCGGGGCGAGCGGGAAGACGCCGTCGGCCGGCACGAGACCGTACGTGGGCTTGAAGCCGACGATGCCGCACCACGAGGCAGGGATGCGGATCGAGCCGCCGGAGTCGGTCCCGAGCGCGAGGTCGACGTCGCCTGCCGCGATCGCGGCCGCCGAGCCGCCGCTCGAGCCTCCCGCGAGCCGACCGGGGTACCGCGGGTTCGGAACCGTGCCGAAGTGCGGGTTCTGCGACGTGATCCCGTATGCGAACTCGTGCAGGTTCGTCTTCCCGGCGACGCCGTAGCCGGCGGCCTCGAGCCGAAGGACCGCCTCGGCGCTGCGCGCGGGCACGTGGTCGGCGAAGATCGTCGAGCCGTAGGTCGTCGTGAGCCCCGCGGTGTCGATCAGGTCCTTGATCGCGACCGGAACGCCCGCCGGTGGCTGCTCCGGCCGGGCGAGCCACACCGTCACACGGGCGAGCTTACTTCGCAAAGCTGCTCGGTGTCTGACGCCGCTTTGGGCTCAGGGATCGGTCTCGACGAAGCAGGTCGTGGTTCTGGTGTCAGACATCGCCTGCGGCGGAGTCAGACACCAGCCGTCAGTCGAAGGTGAGGTACAGCCAGCCGATGAGAAACGTGCCGGCGAAGAGCAGGAGGAAGATGCCGAAGAGGAGCCAGCCGAGGCGCGCGTTCCGGCGTGCGAGGTCCTCATCCATCAGCCGAGGACGGGGTCGACGGCGAGGGCGATGAAGAGGAGCGCGAGATAGAGCAGCGAGTAGTGGAAGAGGAGCGCCGCGCGGGCCCGCGCTGCCGGCTCTCTCGCACCGGCGCCCGAGCGTGGCGTGATCTCGCGGCGGAGCCGCTCCGCGAGCCAGACGAAGACGGCGCCGAGTGCGAGCGCCGCGGCGAGGTAGAGAAGGCCGGCCGACCCCCACGCCCACGGCAGAAGCGTCACCGCGACGAGCCCGACCGAGTAGACGACGATCTGGCGCGCCGTCTCGCGCTCGCCGCGCACGACGGGCAGCATCGGCACCCGCGCATTGGCGTAGTTCTCCTTGATCAGCAGGGCGAGCGCCCAGAAGTGCGGCGGCGTCCACACGAAGACGATCGCGAAGAGGAGAAGCGCCGGCACCGTGACGTCACCGGTCGCGGCGGCCCAGCCGACGAGCGGCGGCACCGCGCCCGCCGCTCCGCCGATGACGATGTTCTGCGGCGTCGAGCGCTTGAGCCAGCGCGTGTAGACGAGGACGTAGAAGAGATTGCCGACTAGCGCGAGCAGCGCGGTGAGGACGTTCACGGCGCTCGCGAGCAGGACGAACGAGAGCGCCGAGAGAGCGAGACCGAACTCGAGCGCGCGGCTCGGCGCGACGCGACCCGAGGCGACCGGCCTCCGCTTCGTGCGCTCGCCCATCAGAGGGTCGATGTCGCGGTCGAGCACGTGGTTCAGTGCGCTTGCGCCTCCGCACGCAAGCGCGAGGCCGACGGTCGCAGCGACGGCGATCGTCGTGCCCGGCCAGCCGCGCGCGCCGGCGATCATCCCGCAGAACCCGGTGATGAGGAGGAGCGACATGATCCGCGGCTTCGTCAGCGTCACGTAGTCGCGCCACGATCCCCACGGAATGCGCTCGCCTCGAAAGCTCTGCACCGTCACGACGGCGAGCGCGGCGAGCGCAAGCGCGGCGAGGCCGGCGTGTGCCGCCGCTCCTCGCACGGCTGCCGCGGCGGTGAAGAGCGCTGCCGCCAGGAGGACGGCGGGCACGAGCGTGCGGTGCGCGAGCCATGCAGCGGCGAGGAGCGCCGCCAGCGGCGGCGCCACGAGGGCTGCCAGCAGGTGGTGCGTCGTCCCGAGATGCGCCGCGCCCGAGATGACGGCGACGAGCGTGCCGCCCGACGCGATGAGGGCGCACGTGCGAAGCCAGGGCCCCGGCGCGACGCCGGTCACGTCTGCTCCGCGAGACGACGCCGGAGGTCTCGAAGCGGCCGGGCGCTCGTCACGTATGGGACCGAATCGAAGTTCTGCGGCGGGGGAGGCGACGTCGTGTACCACTCGAGGGTGTCGGCGAGCCACGGGTCGTTGCCTGCCCGAATGCCGCGACGGGCGATCTGCGTACGCCAGATGTTGACGAGGAAGATCAGCATTCCGAGTCCCATGATTCCCGAGCCGATCGTGGAGATCAGGTTGTAGGTCTCCCAGAGCCCGCCGTGATGGTACGTCCAGACCCGCCGCGGCATCCCGAGCAGGCCGAGCATGTGCTGCGGCAGGAACGTCAGGTTGAAGCCGACGAACGTCAGCCAGAAATGGAGCTTCCCGAGCCGCTCGTCGAGCAGCCGCCCGAAGATCTTCGGCCACCAGTAGTAGACGCCGCCGAAGATCGCGAACAGGGAGCCCCCGAACAGCACGTAGTGGAAGTGCGCGACGACGTAGTAGGTGTCGTGCACCTGCCAGTCGATCGGGAATGCCGCGAGAAAGATCCCGGAGAGGCCGCCCATCGTGAAGAGCGCGATGAAGCCGAGTGCGAAGAGCATCGGCGTGTCGAACTGGAGGTTCCCTCGCCAGGTCGTCGCGACCCAGTTGAAGATCTTGATGCCCGTCGGGACGGCGATGATCATCGAGGAGATCATGAAGAAGCCGTCGAGGCCGGTCGGCAGGCCGACGGTGAACATGTGGTGCGCCCACACGAGCATCGAGTAGAAGCCGATGAAGATCGTCGAGAGGACGATCGCCGTGTAGCCGAAGATCGGCTTGCGTGCGAAGACCGGCAGGATCTCCGACACCATCCCCATCGCGGGCAGCACCATGATGTAGACCTCGGGGTGGCCGAAGAACCAGAAGACGTGCTGGTAGAGCACGGCGTTTCCGCCCTCCGACGGTATGAAGAAGTGCGTGTAGCCGCGGCGGTCGAGCAGCAGCATCGTCAACCCCGCCGAGAGCGCAGGCAACGCGGCGAGGAGCAGCACCGAATAGACCTCGATCGCCCAGACGAAG
This sequence comes from Gaiellaceae bacterium, assembly GCA_035693525.1. Taxonomy (GTDB): domain Bacteria; phylum Actinomycetota; class Thermoleophilia; order Gaiellales; family Gaiellaceae; genus Palsa-739. Next base: position 4,156 of record DASSGL010000193.1, read on the forward strand.
AGCGGCATGCGCATCCACGTCATCCCGCGCGTGCGCATGTTGTGGATCGTGACGAGGAAGTTGATCGCACTCGCGAGCGACGACAGCGTGAGGATGTGCAGGCTGAGGATCCAGTAGTCCTGGCCGTGGCCGGGGCTGAATTGCAGCTCGGAGAGGGTCGGGTACGACGTCCAGCCGGCGCGGGCCGGCCCGCTCGCGGAGAACCAGCTGAGGTAGAGGACGATGCCGCCCAGGAGGAACAGCCAGTACGAGAGCGCGTTGAGGCGCGGGAAGGCCATGTCGCGGGCGCCGATCATCAGCGGGACGAGGTAGTTGCCGAAGCCGGCGAGGATCGGCACCACGACGAGGAAGACCATCGTCGTGCCGTGCATCGTCATCACCTCGTCGTAGCGATTCTTCGTGATCACGCTTTCGTTCGGCGTCGCCAGCTGCGCTCGCATGAGGAGCGCGAGGATGCCGCCCGCGAAGAAGAACACGAGCGCCGTCGCGATGTAGAGGATGCCGATCCGCTTGTGGTCGACCGTGACGAGCCAGCGCGCGACGCGCCCGCTCTTCCAGGTGACCGGATATGCAGCCTCGGACCTAGCCGCCACTCGTGGACGCCCCCTTGTAGACGCTTGCCTTGATGTATGTCTCGAGCGCGCGGAACTGCGCCTGTGTCCAGTTGTTGCCGACCGCCGGCATCAGGCCCCGCCCGTTGCGCACGATGTTCTCCAGGCCCGACGGCTGGACGAGCGTCGGGTTGGCCGCGATCGCGGGGCCGTAGTCGCCCTCGCCCTGCGGGCCGTGGCACTTCGCGCAGACGCCCTCCCACTCGGCCTTGCCGAGCTCCTTCGCCGCGCGGGTGCGCACGAACGACTCGTAATCCGCCTCGCTCGTCACGATCGCCCGCGCGAGCATTCGTTCGTGGAAGAGCCCGCAGAACTCGGCGCATTGGCCGTAGTACGTCCCGATCTTGTCGGGCTGGTACCAGATGTGATTCGTGCGGCCGGGGATGGCGTCGGTCTTCCCGCCGAGCTGTGGGATCCACCAGCTGTGGTTCACGTCCTCCGAGTTGATGTCGATCTTCACGACTCTGCCCACCGGCAGGTGCAGCTCGTCGATCGAGACGGCGCCGTTCGGGTACGTGAACTGCCAGTAGAACTGGTGTGCGTCGAGCTTGACCTCGAGCGGATTCGCCGCGTGCGCGGTGGGCGGTCCGGAGATGCCCGGCAGCTTGTAGAACACGAAGCCGAAGATCACCGAGATGATCCCGACCGGGATCAGAGTCCAGATGATCTCCAGGCGGTTGTTCCCGTGCACCTGCCCGCCGTCGACGGTGCGCGGGCGGCCGCGGCTCCGGTAGCGCCAGATGAACATGACGAGGAGCGTCTCGACGATCAGGAAGATCGCGGCCGTGAACGCGAGGACGACGTAGTACGCCTGGTTGATCCGCTGGGCGTTCGGCGAGTGCGCATGCTGCGGCGTGAAGCCTCCGTTCGCGGCTGCGGCGACGCTCGCCGTCGCGAGGACGACAAACCCCAGCAAGCCCAGGACGAAGAGCCGGCGGCGCACGCGGCGTGCATTCTATGAAGGTGGCCGAGCGTTCGCGGGTGGACCTGCCGTCGCACGTGCCTGACGAGTTCGAGGTCTACGTCGGCGGCGTCCGCCAGGCTCGTGGCGCGGATTACGAGGTCGAGGGACGCTCACTCGTCTTCCCGCGACCGATCGAGCAGGAAGGACGTCTCGGGTTCTGGCGATGGGCGTCGATGTGGCTCGGCGTCGCCGGGTCGTACCGCAAGCACGAGAGCGTCGACCTCGTCTACGAGCTCGACGGGCGCCGACAGGTCGAGACCGGGCTCACGCCGAAGCCGTACTGACGGTCCTTGCAACCAGGTTGCAGAGCAACCTGGTTGCGTCTCCGGCTACGCCGACACGGTGCGCGTCGAGATCCGGTCCCGGGCGACGCGGAGCAGCTCGAGAACGATGTCCGTGTGCACCTCGTCGAGCCCGAGGCCGTACCAGCGGCGAATGTCGACCGCGCCGTTCACCTCCGCCACGACGAACGTCTTCGCGGTCGGGAGGAGGTCGACGCCGACGAGGTCGCCGCGCACCGCGGCGGCGGCGTCGAGCGCGAGCCTGCGCGCCAGCGGAGACGGCGCGGCCGGCGTGCTGTGGCCTCCCAGCGCGACGTTCGTGCGCCACTCGCCTTCGGCGGCGATGCGGCGTGCGGCGCCCACGACCCTCCCTCCGGCGACGACCAAGCGGAGGTCCCACCCGACCGGTTCCACGAGCTCCTGCGCGACGACGCCGTGCTCCCGGAACCACGATCGCTGCGAGATCTCGGCGAGCGCGTCGTCGAGCTCGGCTCCCGTCCGGCAGAGGACCACGTCGCGTCCCCAGCTCCCGAAGCGCGGCTTGAGGACGAGCGGCAGCTCCGGAGCGGGGCCCGGCCGGCCGTCCTCGATCAGCCACGTGCGCGGATGAGGGATGCCGGCCCGTCGCAGGATCCGCGCGGTCAGCAGCTTGTCGTGTGCGGCGACGAGTGTTCCCGCGGGGTTCAGCACCTCGACGCCGGCGTCGGCGAGACGCTCGAGGACGGCCTCCCCCTCTTCCATGCCGTCGAGCGCCTCGCGGACGTCGAGCCGCCCCAACGCGACGTCGCCCGGCTCGAGGATACGGAGCGCGTCGCGAGGGGGCAGCACGGATGCCGGCAGCCCGAGCGATCCGGCGGCGCCGGCGAGAAAGATGTTCGTCTCGCTCCGGCGGTGGGCGACGACGGCGAACCTCACACGGGAAGCGTGCGGCGTTACCCGGCCCGAATGGGCTTCGATCTGGTGAAGGGACGGTACGAAAGCGGTGTCAGGCCGTGCTAGGCACGGCCGTGGCCCTTCAGCCCTTCGGAACCGCCTCGAGCTTGTACCCGACGCCGTAGCGCGTCTGGATGAACGTGTGGTGCGAGGCGCGCTTGTCGATCTTCTCGCGCAGCCGCCGCACGAAGACGTCCACGGTGCGGTCGCGGTGCGACTCGCGCCTTCCCCAGAGCTTCTGCAGGAGCTCGTCCCGCGTCGAGACTCGTCCCCGCTCGAGGGCGAGCTGGTAGAGGAGCCGGAACTCGGTCGGCGTCAGCTCGGCCGTCTCCCCGTCGATGTAGGCCTGCACCTCCCGCGGGTCGATCCGGAGCTCCTCGATCTCGATCGGCTCGCCGCGGGGCGTCTCCTCGCGGCGAATGCCCCGCCGTGCGGCGGCCCGCACGCGGGCGACGAGCTCCTTCATCGAAAAGGGCTTCACGAGGTAGTCGTCCGCGCCGATCTCGAGCGCGTGCACCCGGTCGTGCTCCGTCCCCCGCGCGGAGACGACGACGATCGGAGTCCCGATTCCCTCGCTGCGGACGGTCTCGATGAGCTTCCAGCCGTCCAGGCCGGGCAGCATCAGATCGAGGATGCAGGCGTCCGGTTTCTCGTACCGGAGCCGCGCGAGGCCCTGGTCGCCGTTCGGCACCCAGGTCGCGTCGAACCCCGAGGCGCCGAGGTGACGGGCCATTCCCTGGGCGATCACCTCGTCGTCCTCGACAATGAGAACTTTCGGCATCGTTCTCATTATCGAGTCCGGGTTCGTCCGGGCGGGTCGATGGGCGGTGAACGGCTGGTGAAGGGATGGTGAACGAAGAGACTCGCCTGCGCGCGATCGTGGGGTCCCTCACCGAGCCGGTGCTCGTGCTGGACGCCGAGCGGCGGCTCCTCGCGGCCAGTCCCTCGGCCGCGGCGGCACTTGCCGACCCCGTTCCGGGCCGGCGCGTCGGAGAGGAGGTGGGAGGCGCGCTCGTGCTCTTCTTCGGCGCCCTGCCGGAGCTCTCCGCCTACCAGGAGCTTCGGGCCGGCTTCACCGCCGCCGTGTCCCACGAGCTGCGGACGCCGCTCGCCCGGCTCCTCGTCCTGCTCGAGACCGCGGCGCTGCCCGGGGCGGACGTCGACAGGCTGGTCGAGCAGGCGCAGCAGGAGGTCCAGCAGGCCCGGGAGCTGATCGACGACGTCCTCTTCCTCGGGGAGCTCGAAACCGGGCGCGAGGTCGTGTCGCTCGGCCGCACGCGGGCGCTGCCGATCGTCCGCGAGACCGTCGCATCGTTCGCCGATCGCGCCGTGCACGCGGAGGTCGAGGTCGTCGTCTTCGGAGGCGAGGAGGTCGAGCTACCCGTCCGCCCCCGGATGCTGCGCGTCGTCGTCGAGAACCTCGTCTCGAACGCGATCCGGTATGCGGGCGCCGGCAGCACCTGCCGCGTGACCGTCTCGCAGTTCGCCGACGCGGCGGT
>DASSGL010000194.1:0-3150 GCA_035693525.1 Gaiellaceae bacterium
CCAAGCAGGTGATCCTGCAGCGGATCCGCGAGGCCGAGCGCGACATGATGTTCGAGGAGTACCGCGATCGCGTCGGGGAGCTGATCACCGGCATCGTCCAGCAGTCGGACTCGCGCTACACGCTCGTCCAGCTGCGCGAGCGCGTCGAGGCGCTGCTGCCGAAGTCCGAGCAGGTCGACGGCGAGCGCTACGACCACTCGCAGCGCATCAAGGCGGTCATCAAGGAGGTCAGCGCCTCCACCAAGGGCCCGTCGATCATCGTCTCGCGCCGCGACGCCGAGCTGATCAAGAAGCTCTTCGAGCTCGAGGTGCCGGAGATCGCCGACGGCCTCGTCGAGATCGCGAACGTCGCGCGCGAGCCGGGCTACCGCTCGAAGATCGCGGTCGTCTCGCACGCCCAGGGCGTCGATCCGGTCGGCGCGTGCGTCGGCCCGCGCGGCTCCCGCGTGCGCATGGTCGTGTCCGAGCTGCGCGGCGAGAAGATCGACATCATCCCGTGGAACCCGGAGCCCGCGCGCTTCGTCGCGAAGGCGCTCTCGCCGGCGCGCGTGCGCGAGGTGTATCTCGACGACGACGGCAAGGAGGCCACGGTCGTCGTGCCCGACGACCAGCTCGCCCTGGCGATCGGGAAGGAAGGCATGAACGCCCGCCTCGCCGCACGTCTCACCGGTTGGAAGATCGACATCCAGAGCGACACGGAGTTCGCGCAGGCCGAGGCCGAGATCGCGTTCGGCGGCGCCGACGGTGAGGGCGAGGACATCTCGGGCCGCTGCTCCGCGATCCTCTCGAACGGCAAGCGCTGCCCGAACGCCGCGCTCCCCGGGTCGAAGTACTGCGGCGTGCCCGCGCACCAGGAGCTGGCGCTCCACGACTCGGACGACGAGGAGCCGATCGTGACGGAGTCCGAGCCCGAGCTCGAGGCGCTCGCCGATCAGCTGCCGCCCGACGCGGAGTCGGTCGGGCCGTCGCTGCCCGAGCTCGAGGTCTCCGAGGTCGAGGACCCCGATTCGGCGGCGCCCGTCGTGGAGCCGGTGGAGACGGATCCGGAGGAGCCTCCCGTCTCGCCGCACGCGGGGCTCGCGCCGCCGCCAGAGGTGCCCGCCGGCATCCCGGTCGAGCATGAGGAGGCACCTCACGACGAGTAGGGAGCCCGTCCGGTCGTGTGCAGGTTGCGGCCGGAGGGCCGCGCAGAGCGAGCTTGTGCGCTTCGGAGCCCGCGACGGGAGGCTCGTCGCCGGCCGGACGGTGCCCGGCCGCGGGGTCTACACCTGCCGGCGGCTCGTGTGCTTCGAGCGCGCTGCCGCACGCAGGGGGTTCGCGCGGGTGCTGCGCCAGACCGTGGAGGTCGATCCCGATCTCGCGCGTCTCTACACTGAGGAGTCGAATGGCTAACGGAGGAAAACCGAATCGCCCGCTCCGCCCCCGTGGGGGCGGGGGGCCGGGCAATCGCCGGCGCAGGGTCGTCATCGACAACCAGGCCGCGCGTCCGCGCGACGCGCGCCAGGGTCGCGGCCGCGAGGAGACACCGCGCCGCGACGGGCCGCGCCAGCCGGTCGCGCCGCCGACCGGCCCGGTCTCCGTGGAGTCCGGCGTCAGCGTCCGCGACTTCTCGCAGGCGCTCGGCGTCGCGATGCAGAACATCATCAAGTCGCTGATGGGCCTCGGCGTCATGAAGACGGCGACGCAGTCGCTCACCGACGAGGAGGTCGAGCTGATCGCCGCCGAGCTCGAGCGCGAGGTCACGATCAAGCACGCCGCCGACGAGGAGGAGGAGCCCGAGTCGTTCGACGACAGCGAGGAGTCGCTCGTCACGCGGCCGCCGGTCGTCACGATCATGGGCCACGTCGATCACGGCAAGACGACGCTGCTCGACGCGATCCGCAACGCGAAGGTCGTCGAGACCGAGGCGGGCGGCATCACGCAGCACATCGGCGCATATCAGGTCGACGTCGACGGGCGGAAGGTGACGTTCCTCGATACGCCGGGCCACGAAGCATTCACGGCGATGCGTGCACGCGGTGCCAAGGTCACCGACATCGCGGTTCTCGTCGTCGCGGCCGACGACTCGGTGATGCCGCAGACCCGCGAATCGATCTCGCATGCGCGCGCGGCCGATGTGCCGATCGTCGTCGCGGTGAACAAGATCGATCTGCCCGATGCGAATCCCGATCGCGTGCTTGCAGATCTCTCGGCCGACGGCCTGCAGCCCGAGGAGTGGGGCGGCACGACCCAGGTCGCGCGCGTCTCCGCCAAGCAGCAGACCGGTCTGGACGACCTCCTCGAGAAGATTCTGCTCGTCGCCGACCTCGAGCTCGATCCGAAGGCGAATCCGAAGGCGGAGGCCTCCGGCCCGATCATCGAGTCGCGTCTCGACGTCGGCCGCGGCCCCGTCGCGACGATGCTCGTGCACCGCGGCACGCTCAAGGTGGGCGACGCGATCGCCGCCGGCGACGCCTGGGGGAAGGTGCGTGCCCTGCACAACTACAAGGGCGAGAAGCTCGATGCGGCCGGCCCCGGCGATCCCGTCGAGATCCTCGGCTTCGACAGGCCGCCGCCCGCGGGCGAGCTCGCACGTGTGGTCGAGAACGAGCGCGCCGCGCGCGACCTCGCGCAGAAGCGCGCCGAGCGCCTCCGCCGCGAGCAGCTTGCGTCCCAGCGACCGTCGGGCGTCTCGCTCGAGAACCTGTTCGAGCAGATGCAGGCGGGCGAGGTGCGCGACCTCAACCTCGTCGTCAAGGGCGACGTGCAGGGCTCGGTCGAGGCGGTCGTCAGCGAGCTCGGCAAGATCCAGCACCCCGAGGTGCGCGTCAACGTGATCCATCAGGGCGTCGGCGGTATCACCGAGAACGACGTCATGCTCGCCGCAGCCTCGAACGGCATGGTCGTCGGGTTCAACGTGCGGCCGAACGCCGAGACGCGCGCGGTCGCAGAGCGTGAGGGCGTCGACATCCGGACCTACGACGTCATCTACAAGCTCACCGAGGACATCGAGCAGGCGCTCGTCGGCATGCTCGCCGCAGTCAAGACCGAGGAGACGATCGGCGAGGCGGAGGTACGCGAGACGTTCCGCGCGTCCCGCGTCGGCACGATCGCCGGGTGCATGGTCACGAACGGAGTGGTGCGTCGCGGCGCGCAGGTTCGCGTGATTCG
>DASSGL010000195.1:0-2673 GCA_035693525.1 Gaiellaceae bacterium
CGCCTTCTTCGACGATCGCCGCCGGTTCGAGCACGACGACGTGGTCGAACTCGAGACCCTTTGCCTCCCTCGGGGTGAGGACCGGGACGGACACCTCGTCGAACGCGGCGCCGCCGTACAGCGCGAGCGACGCCGGCGCGACGACCGCGAGCAGCCCGTCCAGGTCCGCAGCCGCTCGGAACGCCTCCTCGAGCAGGTCGCCCTCCTCGACCCGCACGACCCGCGGCGGCTCGCCGCCCTGCCGGTAGGAAATAGGACGCTCGGACTCGGGCGCGACGACGTCGAGCAGGGGCAGCGCGACCTCCATGATCTCGCCGGGCACGCGATAGGCGTGCCGCAGCTCCTCGATCGTGACCTCGGCCTCGTCCGGGAGGAACGGCTCGAGCTCCTGCCACCGCCGATAGACGACCGGCCCGGTCGCCTGCGCGACGTCACCGAGGATCGTCAGGGACCCGTCGACCGCGCGGCGCGACACCATCTCGAGCTGCATCGGCGAGAGATCCTGCGCCTCGTCGACGATCACGTGCCCGAACGCGCGCGGCGGGCCTTCGACGAGCGCGCGCGCGACATCGAGGAGGGGCAGGTCATGTGCGCTCCAGCGCAGCTCCGACGCCCGCCGCGGCCGGTCACGCAGCACGAGCTTCTGCTCCTCCGCCGACAGGATCCCCTCCGCGGCCTCGGCGAGCGCGGCCGGAGACGTCAACAGCTTCGCGACGAGCTTGTCCGGACGCGGCAACGAGAGCACCCGCTCGAGGTAGCGCGTCAGGAACCCCTTCCGCTGCAGCGCCCGCTCGATCTCGTCGAAGCTCCGGAACGCGAGATCCTCGAGCAGCTCGCCGTAGCGCTCGTAGAACCGTCGCAGGACCGCCATCCGGAACCGTCCGCGGGCGGCGCTCAGCGCCATCCCGGATTCGAGCGCGTCTGCGAGCAGCTCGCGCACCTCCCGTTCGCGCACCGAGACGAAGTGACCGTCGACGTACAACACGAGCTCCTCGGGTTCCGGCCGCACGGCGAGCTCGACCGCCCGCGTGACGACCGCACCGAGCCGCGGGTCGGCCTTCAGCCGCGCGACGTCCTGCGCGTCCTCGCGCCCGACCTCGATTCCGTCGAGGAGCTCCGACACCGCCCGCTGCTCGACGGCGTCCTCGCCGAGCGCCGGGAGCACGTGCGAGACGTAGTCCATGAACGTCGGGTTCGGCCCGACGACGAGCACGCGCCGCAGCTGCTCGCGGTGCGTGTACAGGAGCCACGACGCCCGGTGGAGCCCGACGGCCGTCTTCCCCGTGCCCGGCCCGCCCTGCACGACGAGCGCCCCCTCCGGCGCCGCGGTGATGAGCCGGTACTGGTCGGACTGGATCGTCGCGACGATGTCCCGCATCCGCCCCTCGCGGCGCCGCTCGAGCTCCTCGAGCAGGAAGTCGGAGACCGCCGCGCCCTCCACGGCCGTGCCGTCGAGCGACTCGTCGGAGATGTCGACGATGCGCCGCCCGTCGGTGCGGTACCGGCGTCGCTGCGTGACGCGCTGCGGATCGCTCGGCGTCGCCGTGTAGAACGGGCGCGCCGCCGGCGCCTGCCAGTTCACGACGAGCACCTCTCGCTCGTCGTCGTGCACCCAGCGCCGCCCGATGTAGAGCGGACGGAGCGCCTCGTCGAGCGTCAGCCGTCCGAAGCAGAGGCCGCGCTCCGCGTCCTGAAATGTCCGGACGCGCCGCTTCGCCCAAGCCTCCATCGCGATCGCTGCGAACTCGGTGGCCATCGCGTCGCCCGTGCGCTCGAGCGTCGAGCGCATGCGGTCGAGGCACTCGTACGCGTGGTCGAGATACGCCTGTTCGGTTGCAAGCTCCGGGTGCGACACGGCCTTTCGACGGTACCGGCATAGGATCACGCTGTGAAGCTCGGCGTCAGCTTGGGCTACGCCCCGCCGGGGACGAACCCGGCGGAGCTCGTCCCGCTCGTGCAGCACGCCGAGGCGCTCGGCTACGACTCGGCCTGGGCTGCCGAGGCGTGGGGCACCGACGCCGTCACGGTGCTCGCCTGGCTCGCGGCCTCCACGTCGCGGATCAAGATCGGCTCGGCGATCATGCAGATCCCCGGTCGCACGCCGGCCAACACCGCGATGACCGCGGCGACGCTCGACCTGATGTCGGGCGGCCGCTTCATCCTCGGTCTAGGCACCTCCGGGCCGCAAGTCGTCGAAGGGTGGCACGGCGAGCCGTGGGGGAAGCCGCTCGGCAAGACGCGCGAGTACGTCGAGATCGTCCGCACCGCGCTCCGGCGTGAGGTCGTCGCGCACGAAGGCGAGCACTACCGCATCCCGTACGACGGCCCCGGCGCGACCGGTCTCGGCAAGCCGTTGAAGCTCATGCTGCGTCCGCGACGCGCCGAGATCCCGATCTACCTCGCGGCCATCGGCCCGAAGAACGTCGCGCTGGCCGCCGAGATAGCGGACGGCTGGCTGCCGATCTTCGTCGACCCGGAGCGTTTCGGCGACGCCTTCGGCCCGAGCATGGCGGGTGCCCGCGACGGCTTCGAGATCGCCGCGACGGCGAACGTGCTCGTGGGCGACGACGTCGCGGCACTCCGCGACGCGCTGAAGCCGTACATCGCGCTCTACGTCGGCGGCATGGGCGCGAAGGGCACGAACTTCTACAACGCACTCGTCCGCCGCTACGG
>DASSGL010000196.1:0-11690 GCA_035693525.1 Gaiellaceae bacterium
GTCTCCATCTTCCGCCGATCGGGGGCTCCCTCGCGTCGTGGGGGCACCCCAAGGTCGACCCTAGGATTTGGCGAGCCCGGGAACGGCAACCAGGTTGCAGAGCAACCTGGTTGCAGGGCTCGATCCATCGGGGCGGCCAGACTCGAACTGGCGACCTCCCGCTCCCAAAGCGGGCGCTCTACCAGGCTGAGCTACGCCCCGAGAGTGGTAAGTGTAAGCGCGGGGGCGGTCTTCCGACCGCCCCCGCTCCGCAACCCGACCGGCCGCGGGCCTATTCGTATTGCAGCGCCGAGAGCACGTTCAGCTTCGACGCGCGGCGGGCCGGGGCGATCGCCGCGATGAGCCCGGCTGCAATCGCGACCACCGTGAAGGCCGCGAGGCTGGGCACGGACACGGTGAAGGTGACGCCGAAGCGGGCGAGCGCATGGCTCACCGCCGCGGCGAGGATCACGCCGACCGGCAAGCCGAGGCCGGTGCCGATGAGCGCAGTGATCACGCTCTCGTGCCTGACCATACGGCGAGCCTGACGCCGTGACATGCCGACCGCCCGGAGCATGCCGATCTCCCGCGTCCGCTCCCAGACGGAGAGGACGAGCGTGTTGACCATGCCGACCAGGCTGATCACCACCGAGAGTGCGAGCAGCACGTAGAGGAGGTTCAGCAGCGAGCTCATGAACGACGTCTGGTTCTTCACGAACTCGGCGTTCGTCTGCACCTTCGTGTCCGGGAACGCCGCCAGCGATTTCGTGAGCCCCGCCTTCGTCGGCGTCCCCTCGAGCAGGGTGAAGCCGTTCTGCGCGCGGGGGAACGTGGCGTCGAAAGCCTGCTGGCTCAGGATCACGCCGCCGAGGAGCTCCGCGATGCGCGGCGGCTGGTAGAAGCCGACGACACGCAGCGACACCGGGTCGCCGGACGGCGAGAGCAGGACGAAGCGGTCGCCCAGGCTCATGTCGTTCTTCTTTGCGAACGACTCCTTGACGATCGCGCCGTCGCCTTCCAGCTCGCGCAGGGTCGCCTCGGACGAGCCACGTTTCCACTCGAACCGATAGAGGCCGCCGATCGTCCCGGGATCGACGCCGTCCACGTTCACCTGCGTGTGGCCGATCAAGCCGCGGTCGCCGCGGATCGACGACGCCCGAACGACACCGGGCGCCTTCGCGGCAGCATCGCCGGCGGCGATCGGGAAGCCCGACCAGCCGTTCTTCGAGGTCACGACCCAGGGCGCGGAGAACTGATCCTCGATCGCGTTGTTCATCGAGTCGTGGACGCCCTTCCCGAGAACGGCGACGAACGAGACGAGTGCGAGCCCGATCATCAGCGCGGCCGCGGTGGACGCGGTCCGCTGCGGATTGCGCACCGTGTTTTCGGACGCGAGCGCGCCGGCAGCGCCGCCGAAGCGCCGTGACGGCCAGCCGACGACCCCGGCGAGGGCCGCCACCAGCCGCGACGCCACGCCGGCGGTGCCGGAGATGAGCGCGAGCGCGCCGACCGCAAGCGCGAGCAGCGAGCTGCCCGAGCCGAGCCGGTTGCCCGTGACCGCGTAGCCGAGGAGGAGCGCCGCGAGAACGAGCAGCGCGACCCCGGCGATCGTCGCCCTGCGGCCGCGCGGCTTCACCGGCTCGCCGCCCCGGGCGGCGGCGATCGGGGCGACCCGCGTCGCTCTCACGGCCGGCACGACTCCGGAGAGCACGGTGACGAGCACGCCGAGGAGCAGCGAGACGACGAACGTGCGGGGCGCGTACACGGTTGCGGCCGTCGGCAGGCTGAGGCCGAGTGCGTCGAAGAGCGAGCTGAGGCCCTTCGCGAGACCGAAGCCGGCGAAGAGGCCGAGCACCGACGCAAAGAGGCCGAGCGCCGCCGATTCGAGGATCACCGAGCGCAGAACCTGACGCCGCGTCGCGCCGAGCGTTCGCAGCGTGGCCAGCTCCCGCGTTCGCTGCGCGACCGTGATCGAGAGGGTGTTGAAGATGACGAACGCGCCGACGAAGAGGGCGATGCCGCCGAAGCCGAGCAGGAAGCCGCGGATGAACGTCAGGAACCCGCTGATGCCCTTCTTGTCGTCGGTTGCCTGCTGGTCGGCGGTCTTCACCTGAGCCGTGCCGGGGACGATCGTCCTCAGCTCGGAGGCGAGCTCGTCCTGGGAGACACCGTTCTTCGCGGCCACCGAGATGGCGGTGTAGCCATGGAGGTGGAGCAGCTTCTGCGCCGTCGGGATCGTGAAGACGCCGAACGTCGCGCCGCCGAGCGACTCGACGTCTCCGTACTTCGCGATGCCGACGATCTCGAACGTCTTCTCGGGCCCGTTGGCCGCGACCCCGATCCTGTCGCCGACGGCGAAGTGCTCGTCGTGCGCGGTGTCCGGATCGATCACGATCTCGTCGGGCCCCGCCGCCCAGCGGCCTTCCTCGAGCTTCAGTGGGTTGAACCGCGGCTGCGAGGTGTCGATGCCGAAGCCGAAGGTCGGTGCGCCGCCGTGGTCGATCGCCTTGCCGTCCTTGCCGATCAGCTTGGCCTTGGTCGAGTCGCCGTTGAGATCGGCGATCGCGCCGGCCGCCGCGGCTACCTCGGGCTGCTTGCGGATCTTCGAGAGCAGCTCTGGGGACACCGTCGCGTTGCCGCTCGTGGTGTAGTCGACGAGCTTCTTGCCGCTCACGACCGCGTCCGTGTGGTCGTACGCGGAGGAGAAGATCGACGTGAACGCCTTCGAGATGGTGTCGGTCAGGACGAACGAGCCGCTCACCATCGCGACTCCGAGGACGATCGCGAGCGCGGTGAGGAAGGCCCTGACCTTGCGGCCGAGCAGGCCCTTGATCGCGACGCGCGTCACCGGGAGCTCACCTCCTGCATCGCGGCGAGAACCTCCGCCGCCGTCGACTCCTCGAGGTCGCGCACGATCCGTCCGTCGGCGAGGAAGAGGATCCGGTCGGCCATCGCGGCCGCGCCGGCGTCGTGCGTGACCATCACGATCGTCTGATCCCACTCGTCCACAGCGCGGCGGAGAAGCGAGAGCACTTCCTTCGACGACGACGAGTCGAGGTTGCCCGTCGGCTCGTCGGCGAAGAGGACCTTCGGCCGCGTGACGAGCGCGCGAGCGACGGCGACCCGCTGCTGCTGGCCGCCCGAGAGCTCCGCGGGCCGGTGCTTCCGCCGGTCGCCGAGGCCGACCGTGTCGAGAAGCTCCTCCAGCCAGGCAGGGTCGGGCTTCCGCCCCGCGATGGAGAGCGGGAGGGTGATGTTCTCCTCCGCCGTCAGCATCGGCAGCAGGTTGAAGAACTGGAAGACGAAGCCGATCGTCTCGCGCCGGAGCAGCGTGAGCTTCCGCTCGCTGAGGCCGGTGATCTCGGTGCCGGCGAGGACGATGCTGCCCTCGGTCGGCGAGTCGAGCCCGGCGAGGAGATGCATGAGCGTCGACTTGCCGGACCCGGACGGCCCCATGATCGCGGTCATGCGGCCGACCTCGACGTCCAGCGAGACGCCGCGAAGCGCCTCGACGGCCGTCTCTCCTTCGCCGTAGCGGCGGACGAGGCCCGCGGCCGAGACGACCGCGCCGGTCGCCGCGGGAGCCGCCGAGGGGGCGAGGTCGGAAGTGAGTGCGATTGCAGTCATCAGGCGTGCCTTTCGTGTCGGGTTGCACCGCCACTGTCGTCCGGCCCACCGCCGACCCGCAATCGGGGAAGCCCCCAAGACGTCCCCAAACTTTCCCGGAGCGCTCGTGCGAGGGGGGTGGCCCTCGAGCGCGACCTTCCCGAATTGCAAAACCCAAAGTACGATCCCGGGCGGGCACGCCAACGGCGAAAGAAGGGGTCACAAGGGCGGCATGGCAGGCACACGAGAGCTCCCGCGCGGGACAGTCACCTTTCTCTTCTCGGACATCGAGGGCTCGACGAAGCTCCTGAAGCAGCTCGGGCGCGAGCGCTACGGCGAGCTGCTCGGTCGCCACAACGAGCTGCTCCGGGATGCATTTGCCGAGCACGAGGGGATCGAGATCGACCGCCAGGGCGACGCGTTCTTCTTCGTCTTTCGGAGCGCCGGCGCTGCCGTTGCCGCGGCGGCCGCGGCACAGCGGGCGATGCACGACCACGAATGGCCGGAGGACGGCATCGCACGCGTGCGCATGGGCCTGCACACGGGCGAGGCATCGGTCAGCGGCGACAGCTATGTCGGCTTCGCGGTTCACCAGGCCGCGCGCATCGGCGACCTCGGGCACGGCGGCCAGATCCTCGTGTCGCGCACCACCGCCGCCCTCGTCGAGCACGAGCTGCCTTCCGAGTTGCGCGTCCGGGATCTCGGGGAGACGCGGGTGCCCGGCCTCGACCGGCCGGAGGCGATCTTCCAGCTCGTCTGCGAGGGACTGCCCGACCGCTTCCCTCCGCTCGGGGCTCGACGCCCGAGCGCAGCCGTGCCCCAGCCCGAGGGGCCGACCCTGCTCGAGCGCGAAGGCGAGCTTGCGGCGCTCCACGCCTACGTCGACTCCGCGTCCTCCGGCGTGGGCCGCCTGGTGGCGATCGAGGGCCGGGCGGGCATCGGCAAGACGCGTCTCGTCGCGGAGGCGCGCTCGATCGCGACGCAGGGTGGCGTCGCCGTCCTCGCGGCACGCGGCGGCGAGCTCGAGCAGGAGTTCGCATACGGCATCGTTCGGCAGCTCTTCGAGCCGGTGCTGGCCGCGGCGACGAGCTCGGATCGCGCGGAGCTCCTCATGGGCGCCGCCGCGATCACCACGGGGCTCTTCGAGGACGTCCAGCCGGCCTCGGTCGAGGAGGACGAGACGGACGTCTCGTTCGCCATGCTCCACGGCCTCTACTGGCTCGCCGCCAACCTGGCCCTGCGCCGGCCCACGCTGATCGCCGTCGACGACCTGCACTGGGCCGACAGTCCGTCGCTGCGCTGGCTGTCGCATCTGCAGCGCCGGCTCGAAGGGCTGCCGCTCCTCGTCGTCGTGGCGACGCGCCCCCCCGAGCAGAGCATGCACGAGGCGCGCGTGACCGAGATCCTGGCCGACCCGGCCGCGGCCGTCGTCCGTCCGACCCCGCTCGGCGTCGCCTCTGTCGGCCACATGGCGAGAGAGCTCTTCGGCCGCGAGCCCGACGAGGCGTTCGTGCAGGCCTGCTGGACCGCGACCGGCGGCACGCCGCTCTTCGTCGAGGCGCTCTTCGACACGATCAAGCGGGAGGGGCTCGAGCCGAGCGCCGAGAACGCCGACCGCGTCGCGGAGATCGGCCCGGAGCCGGTGGCTCGCGCGGTGTCGATGCGCCTCGCACGGCTCCCGTCCGAGGCGACGGTGCTCGTGCGCGCCGTCGCCGTGCTCGGCCGGCGAGTCGAGCTCCGTCATGCAGCTGCCCTCGCCGCCCTCGACCGGGACGTGGCGGGCCACGCCGCCACGACGCTCGCGCGCGCCGACCTCCTCAACTTCGACATGCCGCTGGAGTTCACGCACCCCGTCGTCCGCTCGGCGGTCTACGAGGACATGACGGGCGCCGAGCGCATCGCAGCGCACCGGCGCGCGGCGACGATCCTCGCCGAGGCGGGCGCGGAGCCCGAGCACGTCGCCGTGCACCTCGAGCAATCGATTCCGAACGGGGACCCCTTCGTCGTCGAGACCCTCTTGAAGGCGGCGCAGCGTGCGCTTCAGCGCGGCTCGAGCGACGTCGCCGTCTCCGTCCTGCGCCGGGCGCTCGCCGAGCCACCGACGGAGCAGCAGTACGGCGAGGTCGTCCGCGCCCTCGGGATGGCCGAGCGTCTGCTCGACAACAACGAGGCGATCCTCTATCTGACGCGGGCCTTCGAGGTCATCGCCGAGCCGAAGCGCCGGGCGCGGATCGGCATCGAGCTCGGGCGCTGCCTCGTGCGCAGCAATCGCCACGAGGAGGCGATCGGCGCCTTTCGGGCCGCCCGCGAGGAGCTCGGCGGGGCGGATCCCGACCTCACCGAGTCGATCACGTCGGAGCTCATCAACGCGGCGTGGTGGTACCCAGAGCACGTCGACGTCGCGGCCTCAGAGCTCGCGAAGGTCGACCTGTCGACGCTCCATGGGGACATCGGGAGCGATCTCCTGCGCGCGACGCTCGGCTACTGGGAGACGCGCCGCGGCGAGAGCCGCGAGCGTGCGCTCGAGCTCGTCCGCTCGGCGCTCGCGCCACAGCGCATCGACCTCCTCGGCACGCGCGCGCTGCACCTCGCCGCGTACACCCTGACGATGTCCGGCTATCCGGACGAAGCCCTGGCCGTCTACGACCGAGTGCTCAGCGCAGCGTATGCGCGCGGCGACAACGTCCTCGTCTCGTCGAGCGCGCTCTTCCGTGCGTACACGCAGCTGCGGCGGGGTGACCTCCACGCCGTCAAGGCCGACCTCTTCCGCTTCTCGGAGCTGGAGAGCTACGAGACCACTCAGCTCTACAGTCACGGGTTCCGCGGCGAGCTCGCGCTCGAGAGAGGCGATCTCGAGGAAGCCGACGCGGCGATCACCGAGAGCAGGCTGCCCGTGCCGGTGTCCCCGAACGGGCACCTGACGTTCTTCCAGCTCGCGCGCGCCCGACTCCGGATGGAGCAGCGGCGGCACGACGAGGCGATCCGGGAGCTTCAGTCGCTCGGCGAGAACATGAGGGCGCTGCAGATCGAGAATACGGCGTTCTACGACTGGCGCCCCTACCTCGCCCTCGCTCTCCATGCGGCCGGCCGCCGTGACGAGGCCCTACCCGTGGCGCTCGAATCGCTCGACCGCGCCAGAGGCTGGGGCGCGCCGCAGTCGATCGGCATCGCCCTCAGGGTGCTCGGGCTCGTCGAGGGCGGAGCGTCGGGCGACAGGCTTCTGCAGGAATCGGTCGAGACGCTTGCGGACTCCCAGTGGCGGCTCGAGTACGCGAGATCGCTCGTCGAGCTGGGCGCCGCGCTCCGACGCGGCAACAAGCGCTCCGACGCGCGCGAGTACCTGCGAAACGGTCTCGAGCTCGCGCACAAGCTCGGCGCGACGGCACTCGAGGAGCGCGCCCAGACCGAGCTCGCCGCGACGGGCGCCCGTCCCCGCCGCCTGATGCTGAGCGGGCTCGAGTCGTTGACCCCGAGCGAGCGCCGCGTGGCCGAGCTCGCGGCCGACAACCTGACGAACAAGGACATCGCACAGGCGCTCTTCGTCACGCCGAAGACGGTCGAGGTGCACCTCTCGAGCGTCTACCGAAAGCTCCAGATCTCCTCGCGCGCCCAGCTGCCCGACGCGCTCGGGGTCTCGTAGCCGCCGGCCCCGGTTTAGTGCCGATCGGCACGACCCGGGGTGGGTAGGGCGGCTCCCCCGTTCGAGGTACAGACGTCGGACCGGCAGGTATGACACACTCGCCCGCGTGCGAGGGAAGCTTCACCTTTGCCTCGTTTTTGCAGCAGGTTTTCTCGCCTTCGGCGTCGGCGCAGCTCCCGCTCTCGGGGCTCCCCAGACGAGCACGAGGCTGACGTTGCTGGAGGCCTTGAACGCGGCCCGCGTCTCGCACGGCGTCGCGCCCCTGCGTCTCGACGCGGCCCTCGGCCGTGCCGCCGAGGCGCACACGCTCGACATGCTGCGCGGCGACTACTTCGCGCACGGGGATTTCTACAGCCGCATGGTCGCGTTCCATCTCCGCGGCAGCCTCGGTGAGAACCTCGCGTGGGGCTCGGGCTCCTACAGCGCGGCGCAGGCGATCGTCCACATGTGGCTCACGAGCCCCGAGCACCGCGCGAACCTCCTGCGGCGCGCCTTCCACCGCGTCGGCCTCGGCATCGCGCAGGGCAGCTTCCAGGGAGCGGCCGGGGCGACGATCGTGACCGCGGACTTCGGCTCCTGACGGGCCTAAAGCGGTGTCAGACACCGCCTTCGGCGGAGTCAGACACCGAGGCTTGGTACCTGGCTCCCCCGCAGCGGGTGCCTGGGGCCGCTTAGGGACCCGTTACTCGTTCTCCATGAGCTTCCGGAGCTCCGTGAGCTTCTCGCCGCGCAACTCGTCCCGCTCGCCTCGGTCGATGCGTGCCAGGAGGTCCCGCACGAGCGGCGCGAGCTCGAGCGGATTGAACGGCTTCGTGACGTAGTCCACCCCGCCGATGTCGAGGCCGCGGGCACGGTCGCGGAACTCCGCGCGGGCGGTGAGGAAGATGATCGGGATCTCGCTCGTCCGCTCGTCCTCGAGCAGCTGCTCGGCGACCCTCCAGCCGTCCAGGCCGGGCATCATCACGTCGAGGAGGACGACGTCCGGCCGCTGCGTGCGCGCCTCCTCCAGCCCGCTCGGGCCGTCGGCGGCCTCGAGCACCGACATCCCGGCGGCCTCGAGGTTCACCTTGCAGAGCAGGCGGATCGGCTGCTCGTCGTCGATCACGAGGACCCTCGTCACACGCTCTCCTTCTCTCCGCCGTCGGCGGTCGTCATTCCCATCCCCCACGCGCCGTGGCCAGCCCCGCAGCCGGCAGCTCGAACGCGAAGGTCGAGCCTTCGCCTTCGCTCGACTCGACCCAGATCCTCCCACCCATCGCCGTCACGAGGCCCCGGGCGATGAAGAGGCCGAGCCCCGTCCCGCTCGTGCCGACCCGGGAGTTCGCGTCCGCGCCGCGGTAGAACTTGCGGAAGATCTGGTCCTGGTCGGACTGCGGGATCCCGACCCCCTCGTCGGCGACGCTGACCTCGACGGTGTCCTCCTTCCGCTCGACGCCGACCGTGACCTTCCCTCCCGCCGGCGAGTACTTGAGGGCATTGTCCAACAAGATCGAGAAGACCTGCCGCAGCTTGTCCGGATCCGCGTTCGCGGCCAAGGGCCCGGCGGGCAGGTCGAGCACGAAGTCGTGGCCGTTTGCGCCCTGCGCCACCGTCTGGACCAGCTCCCCGACGACGTCACGGACGTCGGTCGGCGCGAGATTGACCTTGAGGTCGCCGGTGTCGAGCCGCGCGACGTTCAGCAGCGCGTCGACGATCGCGGTCAGACGCTGGGACTCCGAGGCGATATAGCCGAGAAACGTCTGGCGCTCGGCGTCGCCGAAGAGCACGTCCTGGCGCAGCAACGTCTCGGCGAAGCCGTAGATCGAGGTGAGCGGCGTGCGCAGCTCGTGCGACACCGTCGAGACGAAATCGGACTTCATCTGCTCCACGAGCCGGTCGGCCGAGATGTCGCGGAACGCGAAGATGCGGCCGTTGACGACGCCCGCCGGGTCGCGCATCACCGCCTCCGTGACGGACAGCCACACCTCCTCACGGCCGCGGACGATGGGAACCAGACGGTCGCCTGCGGGCGTGTCGCTGCCCGACTCGAGCGTGCCCTGCAAGACCTCCGACGGCGCGCGACCGAGCGCCTCCTCTTCCGGCACCCCCGTGATCTGCTCCGCCGCCTCGTTCCAGAGCACCACTCGTTCCTCGCGGTCCACGGCGACGATGCCGTCGGCGATGTTGGCGAGGATCGCGAAGCTCCGCTCCTTCTCGAGTGCGACGCGCTGGTAGAGCTCCGCGTTCGAGAGCGCCGCGGAGGTGCTCGCCGCGAGGGCGAACATCGCCTCGACCTCCTCCTCGCGCCACTGCCGCGGCTCGCGGGCGTACACCGCGAGCACCCCGAGCGGCGCCGCCTCCGGGCCTGCGAGGGGAACGCCGAGATAGGCGGAGTGACCCGCGCCGAGCATGACGTCGACCGCCGCCAGGCGCGAGTCCTCGCCTGCGTCCTCGAGCGCGACGTGGGCACGCGATTGAACGACGTCGCCGGAGAGGAGCGACGATGCCGGCGTACGAGAGCCGACCGCGGCGTCGGCGCCGAGGCCGAAGGCAGCGTCGACCACGAGCTCGTCCTCCTCGAGCACCCGGATCGCGCACGCGTCCGCACCGACGAGCTCGGGTGCGCGCTGGACGACCTCGTCGAGAACCGCGGCCGGATCGAGCTCGCTCGTCAGGAGCCGGCCGGTTCGGGTGAGCTGCTGCGCGCGCGCACGCGCGCTCCGCTCGGCCTCGAACAGCTCGCTGCGCTCGAGCGCCCCCCGCGTCGCGTCGGCGAGATGACGCGCGAGCTCGAGATCGTCTTCGGTGAAGACGCGCTCTTCCGCGAAGAAGACCGCGACGATCCCGCCCGACTCGTGACGCGGCGCCTGGACCGGCACCGCCAGCAGCGCGCGGTAGCCGCCGGCGACGGCGCCGGCACGCCACGTCTCCGGGAGCCGCTCGTCGTCGGCGATAGATGCCGCCGCGATGACCCGACCCTGTGCCGCGGCACGGACGAGCGGCCCGTCACCGTGCTCGAGCCCGGCCCCGAGAACCTCGGCGAGCGGCTCCGACAGCTCGTGCGCGCCGCTCAGGGCAAGCCGGCGCGGCGCGGGCATCAGCACCGCCGCCGCCGCTCCACCGAGCGCATCGGCGGCAGCCTGTGCAATCGCCTCGAGCGTCGCGAAACGCGAGAGCGACTGCCCGAGCACCGATGCGATCCGGTAGAAGCCACGCTGCACGCGCGCCTGACGCGAGCTGCGCGTGAACGTCTCCGCGTTTCGAAGGGCGAGCGAGGCGAGACCCGCAAAGGCTTCGAGCACGTCTGCGTCGCGGCTGCCGAACGGCTGCCCGCTACGCCGGCCGACGCCGAGGACTCCCTGGACGTCCTCGCTCCAGCGCATGGGAGCGACGATCGCGTCGGTGAAGCCGCGGTACGCCTCGCTCGGGATCGCCTCCGACAGCTCGCCGTAGTCGCTCCCGACGATCGGACGCCCTTCACGCAGGGCGAGCCCGGCGAGCCCGCGCGTCCCCGGGAACTCGAAGCCGACGAGCGAGGCGTCGAAGCCGTGCACGGCCGCGCACCGAAGGACGCCGCGCTCCGGGTCGTAGAGATAGCAGTCGGACGCCTCTGCCTGGAGAAGCTCGGCCACCTCGTCGACGAGCCGCTCGAGAACGGCGCCGACCTCGAGCTCCCCGCTCAGCACCTGAGCGGCGCGCAGGAGGGCACCCTGCTGACCGAGCCGTTCGCGGTTCTCCTCGAGCAGCCGGGCGAGCCGGATCGCGAGCCCGGCCTCTGCGGCGACCGCCTCGAGCAGGAGCACGTCCCCCTGGCTCCACGGGAGAGGCCGGTCGCGGTGGGCCGTCAGAACACCGATCGGCTCGTCCTTGACGACGATCGGCGTCGACGCGACGGCCCGCGCGCCGAGCGCGCGCAGCGGTTCGGTGCCGCCGAGCGCAGGCTCTCCGAGCTCCGGCGCCTCGTGGATGTCGGACAAGGCGACGGTTCTCTGCTCGCGCGCGGCGAGGTTCGAGACGGGGAGAAGCGCTGTCTCGGACCCGATCGGCTTTGCGCCCGGAGCGGTCCACTGCGCCACCACCGGCAGGCTCCCATCTGGCTCGGCGAGACGGACGAAGCATCGGGACGCGTCGAGCGCGCGTGCCGTCTCGCCGACCGTCGTCTCGAGCGCGGCGTCGAGATCGAGCTCCGTGCGCAGTCGGCGTCCGATGCCTGCGAGCAGCCGCTCGCGGGCGAGGGCGTCGCCGAGCGCGATCGCGGTCCGCGTCCGCTCGAGGGCGATTGTTGCCTCGGAGGCGAGCGTCTGCATCACGGAGAGGTCGGAAGCCGAGAAGGCTCGGTGCACGTCCGTGGCCGCGACGGAGATCACGGCGATCACCCGGTCGTCGCTGACGAGCGGGACGAATGCCGCGCTCTTGGCGCCGACCTCACGTGCCAGCCGCGCGCTGACGCGCGGCGAGCTGCCGACGTCGTAGACCGCGAAGCTCG
>DASSGL010000197.1:0-4472 GCA_035693525.1 Gaiellaceae bacterium
ATCGAGCCGCGCCGAACGCGCCCGGTGCTGATCGACGCCCTCGAGACCGCGCTCACGAAGAACGAGCCGCGGCCGAGGCGCAAGCACGGGAACATTCCGCTCTGACAACGCCCCAGAGATGCAACCAGGTTGCAGTGCAACCTGGTTGCGGTCGTTGGCTCCCTCTTACGGTGCTACGACCGCAACCTGACTGAAGTCAGGTTGCGAGAAGTCGCTTCGTGGCAACCAGTCTTCAGCCTGGTTGCGGTCGTTTCGCTGCGGCAATCAGGATGCGAGCGCGTGCGTTGCGATACCGAGCTCGTCCCCGACCGCGTCGACGACCGCCGGGTCGAACTGCGTGCCCGCACAGCGGCTCAGCTCTTCGAGTGCCTCCTCCGGCGAGAGCGCGTCGCGGTAGACGCGCTCCGACGTCATTGCGTCGTAGGCGTCCGCGACGAAGATGATGCGCGACCCGAACGGGATCTCCTCGCCGTGCAGCCGGTGGGGGTAGCCGCTTCCGTCCCAGCGCTCGTGATGGTGCAGCACCCAGTCGGCGATCGGCTCGGCGCCGAGGTTCTCGAGCATGCGATGGCCGATCTGCGGGTGGCGCTGGAGCACGAGGCGCTCGGTGTCGTTGAGCTCGCCCGGCTTGCGAAGGATCTCCTCCGGAATGGCGAGCTTGCCGACGTCGTGCAGGCTTCCGGCGAGGCGGACGAGCTCGACGTCCGTCTCGTCGAGATCGAGCCTGCGTGCGATGCGGGCCGCGAGTTCCGCGACCCGCTCCGAGTGCTCCCCCGTGTACGCGTCGCGGCCGTCGACGGTTCGAGCGAGGCCGGCAGCGGCTCGGTAGCGCGCCGTCCGGTCTCCGCCGCCTGCAAGCCGTTCCAGCCGCTCGAGCTCGACGAGCGTCGGCTCGTAGCTGCGCGCGCGGTTCTTGCCGTCCTCCTTCGCCCAGTAGAGCGCGCTGTCGGAGAGGCGGATCAGCTCGTCGCGGCCGACACCCTGCACCGGATACGTCGCGACGCCGGCGCTGACCGTGACGCGGCCGACCTCGTCGACCTCCGTTCCGGCGACCCGCTCGACGATCGAGAGCGCCACCGCGACCGCCTCCTGCTGATCGAGCTTGGGCAGGAGCACGGCGAACTCGTCGCCGCCCAGGCGGAAGCTCTCGCCGCCCTGGCGGAGCCGCGACGCGACCTGGCCGAGCACACGGTCGCCGAGCGGATGCCCATGCCGGTCGTTGATCTGCTTGAAGTCGTCGATGTCGACGAGGCAGAGGCTGAGGGGCTCGCCTTCGCGCTCCGCCTTCGCGATCGCGCGCTGCAGGCGCTCGTGGAAGTGGCGATGGTTTCCGAGGCCGGTGAGCGGGTCGGTGAGCGCAAGCTGCATCGCCTTCAGCGCCGCGAATGTCGAGCGCTGGTACAGCGCGATCGCTAGCAACGGCCCGACGAGCGCGATCGACAGCGCGGGCGACCGCTCCCAGAGCACGACAAGCATCAGCGCCGCCGAGGCCATGAGCGCGAATGGCGCTGTCGTCTCCCTCGCGTTGTTCCAGATGAGCGTGGCGAACGACTTGCCCGAGCTTGCCGCGAGCACGGCGCTGATCAGGACGAGGTTGACGACCCAGTGGTAGACGACGGCACAGAGAGTCAGGCGCAGGATGAGCGAGCCCACGGACGTCTCCGGGATGCCGTGGATCGCGAGCCCGCCTGCGAGGGCGGACAGCGCGAACATCGAGCCGTTGTAGGCGACTCGTAACGGCGGGCGGTGCCCGATCAGGTGCGTGACCGTCGGCGCTCCCGCGGCGACGATCACTCCCGCCTCCCAGCCGAAGAGGAGGATCGCCGCAACCGCGAAGACGAAGCCGAGGGTTACGCCGCCGGCGTCGACACCCTCGACCGGCACCGGGAAGCGCTCCGCGAGGGCCATGCACAGGAAGAGCGCCGCGAGCGCCGCGACGTCGGCACTCGTGTGCGGATGCCGGCCGTACGAGACGCAGGCGGCAACGGCCGTGAGCGCCCCTGCGCTGCAGACGGGCAGGACGATCGCGCGCACTCTCCCAGGCGTCGCGGCGATCGTGCTCATCTTTCGCCCCCTTCTCTAACCCGAGCCCGTTACCAGGCTCCCCAACCGAAGTTGCTCGGCCAGAAGTTGAATCCCAGCGAGGCTGCGAGCGCCACCACGCCGATCACGAGTGCGGCGAGCCGCGGGTTCCACTCCAACATGCCCTTCCTCCTCGAAGCCGATGGATGCCGGACGCGCACAATTCTGCGATCGAGCGTGCGCCGTTTAATCACCCGAAGGGGGGAACGTGCGTTTTGCAGGCGGCTAGGACAGGCCGGCTTCTGCCAGCGGGCGTCGCGCCCACGCGAACTCGCGCGCGTACCAGCCGTCGAGACGCGCGACAGCCACGCCGTACTCGGACGAGTGGATGAACCAGCCGCTGCCGAGGTAGATGCCCGTGTGGCCGACCTGCTCGGGCTTCGATCGCGGGCCCTTGTCGCCGAAGAAGACGACGTCGGCCGGCTGCAGCGCCGCGAGGCCGATGCGCTTCGAGCGCGGCACCTCGCCGCTCATCTGGTACGTCGTCCGGCCGCGGAGGACGCTCGCGAGCGTTCCCTCGTCTGCATAGGGCTGCAGCTTGTAGACGCGCCACACGAACCCTGAGCAGTCGTAGCCGCCGCGGGAGCCGACGCCGAACTCGGTCTGTGCTCCGTCGCTCGTGCCGCCCCAGATGTACGGCATGCCGATCCGAGCGACGGCGGTCGTGAGGATCCGCTTCTGCCAGTCGGTCAGATCCGGGAGGACGAAGGCGTCGGCGAGGCCCTGCACGTTCTCGACCGAAAAGCCGTCGAAGCCCAGGATCTGCGCCGCCGAATACGCAGCCTCGGCGCGCGTCGCCGCATCGTTCGGCAGGAGCTCGAGCGAGTCCTGGCTCGCGGGATGGTTCAGACGCAGGCCGAGCAATCGCGCTACGACCTCCGTGCCGAAACGCGACGGAACCTTGAGCCCGGCGGCGCGCGCGTTGCGCGCGAAGGTGCTCGCCGACTGCGAGAGGCCGAGCGCGGAGACGAGGCGCGCGTCGAGCTGCGCCATCGTCACCGGCCGGGTCGGATCGGCGACCTGCTTCGGCGCGCTCGGAACGGTTTCGGCGATCGTGGTGGTCGGCACCGTCGTCGTCGCGCCGGTGCTGTCGGTCGGCCCGATCGGGGTCGGTTGGAGCTCCTCGGGCGGTGCGACTCGCTGCATCAGGTCGAAGACGAGGTTCTCGAGGGCCTGAGCGGTCAGCGGGTCGTCGGGCCTGAAGGAGGCGACGTCGCTCGCGCCCATCAGCCCGGCAGTCGTCACGAGGCGGATCTGTGGGGTCGCCCACGACTTCTGCCCAGCCGGGGACGCGGCGGCGCCGGCAACCGGGACGAGCGCAAGCAAGGCGCAGGAGAGGAGGAGTCGGCGCGCCACCCCCGACCCATCGGCCTCGCCCACCGATCACTTGAGCCGTAGCCTTGGCGGTGTGGAGTACGAGATCGCACCGGAGCCGAGCGACGACGAGCGCGCGGCGATCCTCGCGGCGCTGGCCGAGCCGCAAGAGCCGCGGTCGGCATGGGCAGAGGCCGCTCTCCCGGTTCCCGAGGAGCCCGACGGCCCGTAACCGGAGCCGCGTCCAGACCGTTCTCCCGTCATGTTCGAGGAGTGCATCCGCTGCGGCGAGGCTCCGGCCGTCGACGATCTCGGCTATTGCGGCCACTGCCATTGGGCCGTCCGCGCCGAGATCGAGGAGGGCTTCTACCAGCTGCGGGAGTACCTCAGCTCGTGGGCCCGCTTCAACGACTGGTGTCAGGCCCGCGGGCTCGCGGCTCGCTAGCGCGTCATGCGGCTCGCCGGCCGCGGAAGAGCGCGGGCGCGCTCCGCGCGTAGTCGAGCCCTGACACCCAGGTCAGGACGACCGCGACGAGGAGGCCCCACCAGGCGACTCGGCTGCTCCAGGCGCCGGCCGCCGCGAAGCCGCCGAGCGCCGCCGCCACCGCCTGCGCCCACGTCTTCAGCTTCCCGAGATCGCGGGCTGCGATCACCACGCCGCGCTCGATCGCCGCCTGTCGAAGCCCGGTGATCAGCACCTCACGGACGACGATCGCGGCCACCATCCAGGCCGGCGCGACGTCGAGCCCGACGAGCATCACGAGTGCGGCGAGCACGAGCACCTTGTCGGCGATCGGATCGAGCAGCGAGCCGAGCTGCGAGGTCCGCCCGTGGCGCCGCGCCAGCTTGCCGTCGAAGAAGTCGGTCGTCATGGCGACGCAGAAGAGCGCCGTCGCCCAGTACGCATGTCCGTGGAAGTCCCACGCGTACAGGAGGACGACGATCGGCACCGAGAGGGCGCGCGCGACGGTCAACTGGTCGGCAGGGGACATCGAGTGGGGAGAATACGGCGCTCCATGATTGCCCACGGCTTCGACAAGGTGTTGATCGCGAATCGCGGCGAGATCTCGATTCGC
>DASSGL010000198.1:0-4322 GCA_035693525.1 Gaiellaceae bacterium
TCGAAGACATGGCTGAGGCCGCGCAGCTTCGAGTCGGAGACGAGTCGTACTCGATCTACCGGCTCGATGCGCTGCAGCCCCGCTGGGACGTGGCGCGCCTGCCGTACACGCTGCGCATCCTGCTCGAGAACGTCCTGCGAAACGGCTCGGACGCGGAAGTAGAGGCGGTCGGAGGCTGGGTCGCGAGCGACCACCCGTCACGCGAGATCTCGTTCTCGCCGGCGCGCGTGCTTCTCCAGGACTTCACCGGTGTGCCGTGCGTGGTGGATCTCGCCGCCATGCGCGACGCGATGCGCGACCAGGGCGGCGACGCCGACAAGATCAACCCGCTCATCCCGGTCGAGCTTGTCATCGACCACTCCGTGCAGGTCGACGAGTTCGCGTCGCGGCTCGCGATCGGGCGCAACGTCGAGCTGGAGTTCGAGCGCAACCGCGAGCGGTACGCCTTCCTGCGCTGGGGCCAGACGGCCTTCGACAACTTCTCCGTCGTTCCCCCGAACACGGGCATCTGCCACCAGGTGAACCTCGAGTACCTCGCGCGCGTCGTGGAGTCGCGCGACGGAGTCGCATTCCCCGACACGCTGGTCGGGACCGACTCGCACACGACGATGGTCAACGGGCTCGGCGTCCTCGGCTGGGGTGTCGGCGGCATCGAGGCCGAGGCGGCGATGCTGGGCGAGTCGCTCTCGATGCTCGTGCCGCAGGTCGTCGGCTTCAAGCTCTCGGGCGCACTCCCCAAAGGCTCGACAGCGACCGATCTCGTGCTGACGGTGACCGAGATCCTGCGGAAGGTCGGTGTGGTCGGCAAGTTCGTCGAGTACTACGGACCCGGCCTCTCGTCGCTCGCGCTCGCCGATCGCGCGACGCTCGGCAACATGAGCCCCGAGTACGGCGCGACGTGCGGCTTCTTCCCCGTCGACGAGGTGACGCTCGCCTACCTGAGGCTGACCGGGCGTCCCGAGGACCGGATCGCGCTCGTCGAGGCCTACTGCAAGGAGAACATGCTCTGGCACGAGCCGGAGGAGCACCCGACCTACTCGCAGGTCGTCGAGCTCGACCTCGGAGACGTCGAGCCGTCGCTGGCCGGCCCCCGCCGTCCGCAGGACCGCGTCCCGCTCGCCTCGGCGAAGCAGTCGTTCATCGACGCGCTCGACACCTTCGGCGTCGCCTACACGAACGGCAGCCACGACCAGGCGGTCGCCGACACGTTCCCTGCGAGCGACCCGACGATGGAGCAGCAGCCGGGCGGCGTCCCCGAGCCCGAGCCCGACCGCGAGCCGGAGCACGGTGCGACGCTCACGCGCACGTCGGTCCCGGTCGCGGGCGAGGACTATTCGCTCGAGCACGGCTCGGTCGTGATCGCGGCGATCACCTCGTGCACGAACACGTCGAACCCGTCGGTGATGATCGGTGCCGGCTTGCTCGCCAAGAAGGCCGTCGAGCTCGGGCTGAAGCGACGGCCGTGGGTGAAATCGTCGCTCGCCCCGGGCTCGAAGGTCGTGACGGAGTACTACCGGCGCGCCGGGCTCGACGCGTATCTCGACGAGCTCGGCTTCAACCTCGTCGGCTACGGCTGCACGACGTGCATCGGCAACTCGGGGCCGCTGCCGGAGCCGATCGCGACCGCGGTGAACGACAACGAGCTCGTCGTCTGCGCCGTGCTCTCCGGCAACCGGAACTTCGAGGCGCGCATCCACGGCGACGTGAAGGCGAACTACCTCGCGTCGCCGCCGCTCGTCGTCGCCTACGCGCTTGCCGGACGGATGGACATCGATCTCCTGAACGAGCCGCTCGGCGACGGCGACGAGGGGCCCGTCTATCTCCACGACATCTGGCCCTCGCCGGAGGAGGTGGACGAGACGATCGCGTCGTCGGTCGACGGGGCGATGTACCGCAGCACCTACGGTGACGTCTACAAGGGAGACGAGCGCTGGGCGGCGCTCGAGACTCCCTCGGGGAATCTCTACGGGTGGGACGAGAGCTCGACGTACGTGCGACGGCCGCCGTACTTCGACGGGATGTCGCGCCAGCCGGGCACGGTCGACGACATCGTCGGTGCGCGCTGCCTCGTCGTGCTCGGCGACTCCGTGACGACCGACCACATCTCGCCGGCCGGAGCGATCCGCCCCGACTCGCCCGCCGGCAAGTATCTGCTCGAGCACGGGGTGCAGCGGCGCGAGTTCAACTCGTACGGGGCGCGCCGCGGCAACCACGAGGTGATGATGCGCGGCACCTTCGCGAACGTTCGGCTGCGCAACCAGCTCGTGCCCGGGAGCGAGGGAACGTGGACTGCGCATCTCCCGGACGGTGAGGAGATGACGATCTACGAGGCCGCGGAGCGGTACCGCGCGGAGGGCGTGCCGACGATCGTGCTCGCCGGGAAGGAGTACGGCTCGGGCTCTTCCCGCGACTGGGCCGCGAAGGGGCCGAACCTGCTCGGCGTGCGGGCGGTGATCGCGGAGTCCTACGAGCGCATCCATCGCTCGAACCTGCTCATGATGGGCGTGCTCCCGCTCCAGTTCACGGACGGCGAGAGCCGCGCGTCGCTCGGCTTGACGGGGAGCGAGGAGTTCGCGATCACCGGTGTCGAGAACGCGGAGGCGGCCGAGGTGACGGTACGTGCCGACGACAAGGAGCTCCGGGCTCGCCTGAGGCTCGACACGCCGCGCGAACGGGAGTACGTTCGCCACGGTGGCATCCTCCCCTTCGTCCTCCGCCGCCTTCTCGGCTGATCCCCATCTCGTCGGGTGGAAGCGCGTCGAGGAGGCGATCCTCGAGACGCCGGGCGTGCTGCCCGCATACGTGCGGCGCGCGATCGCGAGAGGCGACGACCCGCCGGAGCTCGCGGCGCTGCTCGCGAAGGTGCGCACGCGCGCGTACGCGATCGTGGACCGCGACGTCGCAGAGCTCTCCGCGGACGTCGTGCTCGAGGGAGCGCTCGCAGCTGCGTTGGCGGAGGCCGACGCCCGGCGGCGCAGGGCGCTAAAGGCAATCGGATGAGACTGAGCATCGAGCACGCGCCCGAGATGGCGGCGCAGATCGCGGAGCTGCAGGAGCGCGACGGCTACGTCTCCGACATCTCGCTCGCGCTCCGCTACCGGCCCGAGCTCTTCGGCGAGCCGTTCTCGGAGCTGCTGCAGCAGGTGATGAAGGGGCCGTCGCCGTGGACCGAGGCGGAGCGCGAGCTCTTCGCGGCATTCGTCTCGGCGCGGAGCCAGTGTCCCTTCTGAACGGAGGCCCACGGCGCGGTCGCGTCGTATGCATTCGGTGACACGGGCCTGGTCGACGCGGTGCTCGCGGACTACGAGACCGCGCCGATCGGCGAACCGCTCCGCGAGACGCTGCGCTTCCTCGAGACGATGACGCTTCGCCCCGAGGAGCTCGACGCCGGCGCCGCGCTCGCAGCAGGCGTCTCACGAGAAGCTCTGCGCGATGCTGCGTACGTCTGCGCCGCGTTCAACCTGATCGCGCGCTTCGCCGACACGATCGGCGCCAAGCCCCATTCCGAATCCGGCCTGACGCGCGAGCAGGCGATCGCGCACGAGGGACGGTTCTTCGAGCTCGGCTACGCCTGACCCGCGCCGCGGCCGGTGTCCGACTCCGCTTTGCGCGCTGGTGTGTCTGACTCCGCCGAAGGCGGTGTCTGACACCGCTTTCAGCCTCGCATGCCCTCCGAACAGCGGTGTCAGGCACGCCGCTCCGCGGCGAGCCAGACACCATCCTCGTCCGGCATCGCCGCGTGGCGCTCCGCTTCGACTCGAGATGCTCTGCGATGCTGCGTACGTCTGCGCCGCGTTCAACCTGGTCGCGCGCTTCGCCGACACGATCGGCGCCAAGCCCCATTCCGAATCCGGCCTGACGCGCGAGCAGGCGATCGCGCACGAGGGACGGTTCTTCGAGCTCGGCTACGCCTGACCCGCGCCGCGGCCGGTGTCTGACTCCGCCGAAGGCGGTGTCTGACACCGCTTTCAGCCTCGCATGCCCTCCGAACAGCGGTGTCAGGCACGCCGCTCCGCGGCGAGCCAGACACCGTCCTCGTTGCACCCTGGTGGTGTCAGATACGCCGCTTCGCAGCGAGCCAGACACCATCCTCGTCTGGCATCGCCGCGTGGCGCGCCGCTTCGACTCGCTCGCCGGCCTGCAGCTCCTTGCACACGCGGTAGGCGATCGCGGCGGCGATTGGTGGGCCGACGAACACGAGCACGCGGTAGACCCAGATCTGCGTGGTGTACGCGATGCCGAACAACACGTCCACCCGGTCGGCGGAGCCCGCCATGAACACGAGCACGACCCAGACGACCATCGCGACGCCGATCGCCGTG
>DASSGL010000199.1:0-11785 GCA_035693525.1 Gaiellaceae bacterium
ACGATCTCGAACCGGTAGCGCAGCGTCTCGAAGCCGCGCCCCGGGCGGTGGCGACGGTTCTCACGCGCGCCCACGAGCTCGCGCAGCAGTGCGGCCAGCTCGTCCGCCGGCAGCCTCTCGACCGCGGCGAGCGCCTCCGCCTCGCCGACCGCGGAGCCTTCGTAGAGGAGCGCCGCAGCGAGCTCGGTCTCGGTGCCGTGCGCGCGCAGGAGGCGCACGGACGGTGCGCCCGCCTGCTCCGGCTCGACGACCCCCAGCCGGCCGGCGGCGTGCTCGGCCGCCTCGCGGCGCTCGCGCAGATACTCGATCCAGCGGCCGCCGCGGTCGGGCCGCTCCACGCGCACGACGAAGCTCGGAATGATCGCCTGCAGCTCCTCGAGGAGCATCCGCCCGTACGCCTGCGCCTCCACGAGCGGATGTGCGAGGAGATGGAGCACGAGCTGCTCGTACGTCTGACCGCTCGCATAGATGCCCATGTGCGAGAGCGACGACGCAGGCAGGATCCCGCGCACGAGATCGAGAGCCTTCGCACGCACCGCGCGAGCGTGCGCAGCGGCGGATTCGTCCGCGCTACGCGGAAAGCGCTCTGCGACCCAGGCCGACATCCCTGCGAGCATGCGCGTGTACGTCTCGAACAGGTCGTCCATCGCCCGCTCGTACTGCCCGCCGAAGCGGGGGTCGCGGTGGTAGCGGTAGCCGAAGCCGTCGAGCGTCGTGTCGTAGGCGATGTAGCGCGTCGATTGCTCGAGATAGGCGGCGAGCCGCGGCCGCTGCAGGATCTTCGTCAGCAGGTTCGACGTCCATTCGCAGGCGACATGCGCACCGCCGAGCTGTGCGACCGAGTCGTCGCCATAGCCGAGGAAGATGCGCTCGTAGAGCGCGGCGGCCCGCTCGCCCTCGGCACCCTCGATCGGCGGCACCTCGGGCACCGAGTCCGCGAACTCGTCGAGGAACAGGCGCCGCAGCGTGCCAGGGTAGCGCGAGTAGCGCGCGAAGAGCGCTCCCTTGACGGTCTCCGGCAAGTTGACGAGGCCGAAGACCGGACGGTCGAGGTTCGTGAAGTGCGGCGCAAGCCGCGCCTCCTCCTCTTCGGTGAACGACTCGAACGGAGCTGTCACTGTCTGCATCGTGGCCAAAGGACCGTGGACCGTATTCCTGCCTCCGGACGGTATCCGCGTCGGCACCTCGGGCTGGTCGTATCCGTCGTGGCGGCCGGGCTTCTACCCGGCGGGCACGGACGCCGCGTCGTTCCTCTCCTTCTACGCGGAGCGCTTCCAGACGGTCGAGCTCAACACGACGGGCTACCGGTTGCCCGCGGAGGAGCAGTTCGCACGCTGGGCCGAGCAGGTGCCGGATGGGTTCGAGTTCGCTCCGAAGCTCCCGGGCGAGCGCCTCGGCGGGCTCGCGGCGTTCGCCGAACGCGTGTCGAGGCTCGGCGACCGGCTCGGTCCGGTCCGTGTCTCGCTGAAGACGATGCGCGACGAGGGCCGGCTCGAGCTCTTGCTCGGCTCGCTCGATCCCGCGTTGCGCCTCGCGTTCGACCTCGAGCACGAGTCGTGGGACGGGATCGAGCCTCGCCTCGCCGAGGCCGGCGCCGTGCGCGTGAACGACCTCCAGCACCCGGCGCCGTTCCGCTACCTCAGGCGCCGCGAAGCGCCCGACGAAGAGCTCGCGGCGCGCATTCGCAACGCGGGCGAGCCGGTCTACGTCTACTTCCGCCACGACGACGAGCCGGAGGCGCCCGCGCATGCCGCGCGCCTCCTCGAGCTGCTCAGCGAACGGTGATGGCCGCGCAGCTTCGCGGCGACTGCATGCCCGTGATCGATCGCGTCCGCACGCAGAACGTGAATGCGCCGCGCGCCTTCTTCGCAGGCCACTTGACCACGTACCGCCGCCTCGAGCGGAGCGCCCTCTTCGGCGTCGTCGTGCGGTAGACGACCGCCTTCTTCGAGTTCTCCACCGTGACGACCGCCTGCACCGCGTCGCCGTCGCCGAGCGCCCGGTACGCGAGCGTGACGGTGGCGCCTCGGCGCACGATCGTCCCGAGCGCCCGCACGCCGGGCGGGGCGAGGCCGGCGACCGCGGGCGGCGTCGAGCCGGCGGGCGTGACGACGACCGACGCGACGTCGGTCGACCAGCCCCCGCGCCCGAGCCCGTCGGTTCCCGCTTCGCCGCCGACCCACACCACGTCGCCGTCGGACGGGTCGCGCGCCGCGCTGAAGTAGTCGCCGTATCGATCGCCGCGGTATGCATCGGCGCTCGCCGCGATCACAGCCGGTGGGGTGAGGATGCCGTCGGCCGTTCGGCCGAAGACGACGAGGCGCAGGGAGACGGTGACGCCCGACTCGCCGGCGACGATCACGAGGTTGCCGTGCGCGTCCGGACGGACGGCCGGATAGAAGACGTGCGCGCCGGCCGCTGCGAGGTCGGTCTGCCAGACGACGGTCCCGTTCGCGGTCGCGAGCTCGGCGACCCGGCCGCAGCTCCGAGGCAACGGATCGCCCGGCGGGCTGCAGCGCGCGTTCGCCGTGAACCAGAGGCTGCCGTTCTCCCAGACCGCGTCGAGCACGCGATTGTCGTTCGTCGCGATCGGCGGCGGGAGCCCGCTGCCGGGAGGCTGGGTCGCGGGAGGCGGTCTCAGGAGAGGCGTGATCGCGGGTGCCGCCACCTCCTGGACGGCGACGCTCGCCGGCGGCACGCCGTCGACGGTGAGGAGATGGACCACCCGCGAGGCGCGCTGGTCGACGGAGACGACGTACACCGTTGCCGTGGACGAGAGCGACTGCGCCGGGGTGAGGCTCGTGTATCCGCCCGTCGGCCCGAAGGTCGCGACGTCGGGCGTCGTCGAGCCCGCGACGAGCTCGGCCTTGTTCACCGTCCAGAGCTCCGCACCGAGCAGCCTCGAGCTATCCACCTCGCAGCCGTCGAAGACGTCGGCCGCGACGACGACCACGTCGTCGCCGGTTCCGACGCGCGGCTGATCGGCGCAGCCGCCTGCCGGGAGCGACGAGACGGTCCACGCTCCCCCGGGATCGGCACCGCTCGAGACCGCGAGGAGCACCGCGCGCCGTTCGACGTCGGAGACCGAGGCGAAGAAGCGCCCGGTCGCGGCGTCGTAGAGCACCCGAGGATCCGTGAGACGGTCGTCGCCGGACCCGAACACGAGCGCGAGAGCCCGCGTCTGGACGCGGACGGGCGTGCCGCCGCCGGCCGTCCAGACGCGCTCGGCGAGGTTCACCAGCTCGACGACGAACCCCGGCCCGGCGGCGACGCTCACGTCGGGCGGCTCGTACCCGCCGGACGCGGCGTCGCCCAGCCCGGAGAGTGCGTGCGTGACCGTGACGACGGGCCCGTTCGAGGTGCCTGCGGGCGTGACGACGAGGAGCGAGGCGGCGAGTGCGGCGAGCGCTACGAGAGGCCGGCGCGGCAGAGCCGGTCGCCCCAGGAAAGGAGGACGTCCGACTGCTCCTGCTGCCATGCGACGTCGGAGAGGTTCGACGCGTCGAAGGGATGCAGGCCGTCGACGATCGCACCGACGTTCGGCGTCACACCGGGGCCGCTCGCGACCAGGCGGTACTTCTCGCCCGTGCCCGGACCGCGTTTCGCGGTCCATCCCGCCGGATGCTTGTACCCGCCCTTCGTGGGGTCGAACGAGTAGAAGCCGTAACAGAACACACCCGTCGGGTTGTGGGAGACGAAGGAGTTCTCGCGGTGCCAGCCCTGACCGTACACCGAGTTGTACGTGTCGAGATAGATGAGGCTCCCGAAGCCGTCGGTCGGCGCGCCGTATCGCGTCGTCCCGAAGCCGTACACCGGCGTGCCGCGATACGTGTAGCGGCCGAAGAGCGCCTGGAAGCGTCCGCTGTAGACCCAGTTGGTGCCGGTCTCGAGCTTCGCGACGTCACCGGTCCAGTGCGAGATCTCGAGCCAGTTCGCGCGCAGCTCCGACAGCCACGGCGTGAAGCCGAGGTTCGGCAGCGGCTGCGGCCAGCTCTGCGCCGCCCAGTAGGAGCCGTCCGGCGCCTTGCACGCGGCGACGACGTTCGGCAGCACGGGGCCGTCGTACCGTCCGCAGGCGCCTCCGAACGACTTCCAGTAGAGCGTGTGACGCGCGCCCCAGCCGCCCGAGTAGTCGACCTTGAACTTCACCTGGTGCCCGCCTTCGGCCGGCGGGAGCGCGTTGATCGCGCCCCAGAGCAGGACATGCCGGACGAGGCTCCCCTTGCGGTACGTGACGATCGCCTCGCCCTTCGCGTTCGCCTTGATCTGGACGCCCGTCGCGTTTCGATCGATCAGCTGCGCAGCGGACGCAGCGTCCGCAAGGGAGAAGGCCGAGACGAGGACGGCCGCAGCGACCAGAGCCCGGATCACTCTCTCCGAATCGGCCTCGGCGCGGCTTCGGGAAACCCTCGGTCGAGGTAAGATTCCGCGCTTGAAACGAGCGCTCGTCCTCGCGCTCGCCGTGCTCTCGCTTGCGCCTGCGGCGCACGCATCCGACCGCATCGGCCTGAACGCCTCGAACGTCCGCCTCGCGGTCTCGCGCGACGGAGGACGTGCGATGGTGAGCTTCGTCGCACAGGGGCGGACGAGGCACGTCCTCGCCTGGGGAGCCGTGAACGCGCTCTCGCCGAATCGCGACGTCCCGCAGGTCCGGTTCCGGATCGACTGGACCGGCGGCTGGGAGACCTACGGCCACACGATCTGGCGCAGGTTCGGCAACGCGTGCCGGGCCTACGACGGGCCTGCGCTCACGGGCATGCTCGCCGCGTGCAGGGCACCGGACGGCTCCTACTGGGCCGTCCAGCAATGGCAGCCGAACCTCCCGCACCGCGGCTTCCCGCCGTACAGGACCGGACAGACGGACTGGGAGCTCGACCTGTCGCACTGGACCGGGCCGCTCGCGGAGCTCGAGCTCCACGCCGACTGGGCGTTCGGCGGTCAGGCGCACAACCTCTTCGGCCGGCTGACCTACGGCGGCTCGCCCGTCCACGGCTTTCACACGATCAAGGGCTCCGGCGGCCCGGCCGACCGCTACGGGAGGAGCCTCTACATCGACACGCTCGACTCGGCATACGGGCGGGGCTGGCAGCGCGAGACCTCGATCGTCTTCCGCAACCCGACCGGCGTCTTCTGTTACTCGTTCTGGCCGACGCACGACGTCTCGCTGCCCGGTCGCCCTGCCCGGCCGGCGGGTCACGGGAAGGCGTACCGCATCACCGTGCAGGGGCCCGGCGTGACGCCGAACCTCCTCGGCGAGGTGCGGGATCCCGGCCGCTGGGACCCGGGCGACTCCGCGAAGGTGCAGTACCAGGCGCAGATGAAGGCGCTCCAGCTGCAGCTCTCGCAGGGCGACAAGTTCTGCCCGACCCAGACGTGACTTAAGAGGCCGAACCAGAATGAGCGACTGTGCCGCGCGGCCGCTCGACGAGCGACATTCTGGTTCGACCTCTTTTAGAACCGTGCGACGGCGTCGGCGTGGCGTCTGTAGGCGCCGCTCTCGACGATCTGCACGAGCTCCGCGACCGTGCGCCGCAGCTCGTCCTCGGTGTTGTAGAAGTGCGGTCCGAGCCGGACGCCGGCGCCGGGGCGGAAGTCGCAGATGATGCCGCGCTCACCCAGCTCCCGGTGCACCGCTGCGTCGTCCGGTGTTCGCACCAGCACGGTGCCGCCGCGGCGTGCGGGGTCGCGCGGGCTGCCGATCTCGAGGCCGGCCGCGTCGAGCAGGTCGATCAGGAGCTGCGTCAGTGCAAGCGAGCGCTCGCGGATGCGTCCGACCCCGACCTCTTCGATGACGTCGTAGCCCGCGGTGGCGGCGTAGAGCGCCGGCACGTTCGGCGTCCCGGTGAGAAACCGGCGCGCACCGGCCGCATACTCGAGCTCCGGCTCGAACGCGAACGGCCGCGCGTGGCCCTGCCAGCCGACGAACGTCGGCTCGAGCCGCTCCGCGAGGTCGGGTCGCACGTAGAGCCAGCCCGCACCCGGCCCGCCGCAGAGCCACTTGACGCTGCCACCGCACGCGAAGTCGACGTCGAGCCCGGTGACGTCGAGCGGAACGACGCCGGCCGACTGGTAGCAGTCGAGTACGACGTATGCGCCCGCCTCGTGCGCGCGGCGAACGATCGCGGCGACGTCCTGGATCTCGCCGTTCTTGAAGAGCACGTGGCTGATCGGGACGAAGAGCGTCCGCTCGTCGATCGCGTCCACGATCGCGGCGTCGTCTTCGACGGCGAGGACCTCGAGATCCGGCTGCGCCTGGTAGAGGTAGCGGACGGACGGGAAGTTCGCCTCCTCGTAGACGACACGGCGGCGCTCGCCCGGCCGGCGGAAGCACGAGAGCACGACCTCCTCGGCGATCGTCACGTTCTGGTGCATCACCGTGCTTCCGGGCGGCGCGCCGATGATGCGTGCGATCTGGTCGCCGACGGTGACCGGCATCTCCCACCAGCCCTCGCCCCACGAGCGAATGCCCCGCTCGCGCCACGTGCGCGCGTACTCGAGCAGCCGGTCCTCCGCCGCAGCAGGCATCGCCGCGAGCGAATGGTTGATCAGGTAGGTGCAGTCTCGAAGGATCGGAAAGCGGTCGCGATACGAGAGAAGCTCGTCCACGGGGGTGACCTTAGATCAGCCGGCCGCCGCGCCGGCCTCGCACGCCTTCTCGAGCGCCGCACCGAGATCGTCACCGCGTGCGAGGGCAACGAGGAACGCGCCTGCGAACGCGTCGCCGCTGCCGAACGCGGACGGGGCGACCAGGTGCGCGCGGCGTCGCTCGAACCGGTCGCGGGTGGCGGCGATCGCGCCGTCCCCGCCCAGCTTCACGCACGCGACCGCGACCCGCGTCGCGAGCGTGCGTGCGGCGTCCTCGGGCTCCGCGGCCGTCAGCGCACGCGCCTCGTCGGCGGTCGCGAAGAGGACCGACCCGTCCGGCAGGCGCGCGTCCCGGGCGACGCTCGCCAGAGCCGGAGAGCCGACGTCGATGCCGACGTACTCACCGGAGAAGCGGTCGAGTGCAGCGGACGCCGCAGCCGACGAGCCGCTCTGGAAGAGCGCAAAGCCGGAGACGTACAACGCGTCAGCGTCGACCGCGACCGGAACGTCGTCGACGGCGAACCGTGCGTTCGCGCCGCGCGTCGCCACGACGGTCGGTTGCGATGTGTCACTCGGGAACGCGAGCGCGGCGCCGGTCGGAACCTCGTCGTCGCGCGCCAGCGCGGCAACGATGCCGCGGGCGGCGAGATCCGCGAGGACGAGGTCACCGGTCGCGTCGGCTCCGATCCGGCCGACGACGGTCGCGGCGGCTCCTCGCGCCGCGGCGGCCGCGGCCACGTTCACCGCCGAGCCGCCGACCCGGATCGTCACGTCCGCGTGCACCCGCGCGCCCGCCTGCGGGAGCTCCGAGCAGACGACGTCGACCATCACGTCGCCGACGGCGACGAGCCCCACGCGTTGCTCAGCTGACAGCGCTGCGTCCGGCGCGCGAGAAGATGTGCGAGACAGGCTCCGCGTCGCGGACGACGGCGGCGTGCTCGGGCGCGAGCGTGGCGACGAAGTCGTCGACGAGCCGGGCAGCTTCCGAGAACGCGGCCGCGGCGGTCTCGTCGTCACCGAGGTCGTACGCATCGTCGCCGAGTGCGGCGCGTGACTGCCAGCGTGCCGGAGGGCCGATGAGATCGTCGGCGATCGCGACGGCCGAGCGCAGCGCGCCGAGCGCCTCGTCGCGCCGGCCGAGGCGGGCAAGCGCCCGGCCCAGGAGCGTGAGCGAGCGGGCCTCGTACTTGCGCCGGTGCGTCCGCCGCGCGATCTCGAGCGACCGCTGCGCCCATTCGAGCGCGACGTCGGCCGGCTCGGCGTGGAGCGCTATCTCGGCGCGGGCTGCAGCGAGCCGGCCGGCGATCAGCCACGTGGTCCAGGCACTCGCCTCGTTCACGGCCTCCCATCGCGCCGGCCAGGCTGCCTGCGCGGTCCCGATGTCGCCGAGCAGCAGGTGGGTGAAGAGGATGTCGGAGCCGGCGAACTGGCGCGGCATGCTGAACGAGAGCGTGGCGGAGAGCTCGAGCGCCTCCTCGCTGCGGCGCCGCGCCTCGTCGAGCAGGTACAGCTCGCGGTACGCGACCGCTGAGTAGTTGAGGAGGACGTTCGGGCTGCGGCCGAGGTCGCCTGCGATCTTGAAGAGCTCGTCCCAGATCGTGAGCGCCTCCGCGTGGCGGCCGAGGCCGACGAGCGTGAGCGCCTCGTGGCCGCCTCCACGCAGGAGCGACTCCGCGCTCTCGATGTCGGCGGCGAGCGAGCGCGTCTCGCGCGACAGCGCGAGCGAGCGCTCGTACCGTCCGGTCCAGTAGGCGGTGTTCGCGTGGAGATGCAGTTGGTGCCTGAGCGACAGCGGCCGCGTTCCCGGGACCCACCGTTCGAGCGCGTGCTCGCCGAGCTCGAACGCGCGGCCGAGGTCTCCGTCCGCCCCGCGCATCGCGAGGCCCTGGCTCTCGAGCGCGACGACCGCCGGTGGTGCCGTCACGTCGCCGACCTCGGGAAGGAGAGCCGCGGCCGCCTCGGCGGTCGCGAGCGCGTCGGCGTCGCGCTCGCTCCAGACGTAGGCGTGACCCAGACCGATCAGAGC
Organism: Gaiellaceae bacterium; assembly: GCA_035693525.1. GTDB lineage: Bacteria > Actinomycetota > Thermoleophilia > Gaiellales > Gaiellaceae > Palsa-739. The sequence continues at coordinate 8,612 of DASSGL010000199.1, forward strand.
GTCGAGCTTCTCCTGTCCGTCGAGCTCGGGCACGAGCGCGGCGAGCTCCTCGGCGGCGCGCTCGTAGTCTGCAAGCTCGACGAGCGCGATGCCACCGGCGAGCTTGATCTGCCGCCGCTGCACGTCGTCTTCGGCGAGCTCCAGTGCCGTCGAGTAGAGGTCGACGACGGCGTCCTGGGCCCAGCTCCGCCGCGCGGTGTCCGCCGCCGCGAGCAGATACGGGATCGCGCGCGCCGGCTCCCCCGCCTCGCGCCAGTGATGGGCGAGGATCGTCGCGCGCGTGCCCGAGGCGGTGGAGACGGTCGCCTCGATGTTGCGCGCCACGGCGGCGTGCCGGTGTCGGCGGACCGTCCGCGGCACCGTCGCATAGGCCACGTCGCGAATCAGCATGTGCTTGAACGTGAACTGCGCGTCGCCTGCCAGCTGGCTGGCCGGGTCGCGCCGAACGAAGTCGCGGGCCTCGAGCAGCTCGAGCGCCGAGTCGATGTCCTTCACGTCGCCGAGCGCGTTCACGACCCCGCGCCAGAACGTCCGCCCGACGACGGCGCCAGACAGGAGCGCTGTGCGAGCGTCCGCCGGCAGTGCGTCGATGCGCGCCGCGATCGCCTCGCGCACCGTCACCGGCAGGTCCGCACCGGAGCCGAGCTCGGCGACCGAAGCGCTCAGCTCCTCGAGGAACAGCGGATTGCCGCCGGCCGTCTCCACGACCCGCGCGAGGTCGAGGCCGCCGCGCTGCGGCAGCAGCTGATCGGCCAGAGCTGCCGCATCCTCCGGCGGCAGGGGGTCGAGCGGGATGGTGGTTTGTGCCGCCAGGCCCGCACCCCAGGTCGCGTGCTCGTCGAGCAGCTCGGGCCGCGCCGCGGCGACGAGCATCACCGGTGAGTCACGCAGATGCTGAGTGAGGTACGCGAGCAGCGCGATCTCGCTCGGCTGCGCCCAGTGGATGTCCTCGAACACGAACACCGTCGGCTGCTCGAGCCCCACGCATTCGAGGAAGCGCCGTGCGGCGAAGAACAGCAGGAGATGCTGCTGCGCGGAGTCGTCCGGCGCGAGGCCGAGGAGCAGCGCGAGGTATCTGAAGGTCTCGGCCGCTTCCTCCTTCGGCATCAGGCGGTCGGCGGCGGCCTTCAGGCTCTCGCGCGCGACGTCGGGCTCGTCCGAGCCGAGGATCCCGCTCACGGCCGAGACGAGTCGCGAGAAAGCCTGGTAGCCGACCTGCTCTTCGTACGGCAGGCAACGGCCGCGGAGGACACGCCCGCCGCCGGCTGCGATGAGCGACGTGAACTCGTGGCAGAGTCGCGACTTCCCGATCCCGGGCGGGCCGAGCACGGTGACGAGGTGTGGGCGGCGCTCGGTCGAGCAGCGGTCCCACGCCGAGTGCATCAGGTCGAGCTCTCGTGAGCGGCCGACGATCGGCGTCCTGCGCACGATCGTCTCCGGCCCGTCCGTCACCGGCGTGACGGCGAGCCAGGCTTCGACGGCCCGCGTCTTCCCCTTGGCGTCGACAGCCGCGTGCCGCTCGTAGAGAATCGAGTTGCGGCTCGCGCGATAGGTCTCGCCGCCGACGAGCAGCCGTCCCTCGGGCGCAGCCGATTGGAGCCTCGACGCGGTGTTGACCACGTCGCCCATCGCCAGCGGGTCGCCCTGAGCGCCGTCGACCGAGACGACCGCTTCGCCCGTGCTCACCGCGGCTCGTGCCGCGAGATCGAGGTCGTGCTCGCGGTTGACGTCCGCGATCCCGGCGAGCACGCGAAGCCCGGCGCGCACGGCGCGCTCTGCGTCGTCGCCGTGCGCGGTCGGCGCACCGAAGACCGCCATCACCGCGTCGCCGATGAACTTCTCGAGTACGCCGCCGTGCTGCTCGATACGCCGCTTCGCCTCGGCGTGGTACAGACGGAGCGCCTCGCGGACGTCCTCCGGATCGGCGTTGTCGGCGCGCGAGGTCGACCCGACGAGATCGACGAAGAGCACGGAGACGAGCTTCCGCTCCTCGTGCGGGGTCGGCGCCTCCTCGAGTCGCGCGCCGCAGCTACTGCAGAACCGCGCGTCTCCTACGTTGTCCGCGCCGCAGACCGGGCATGGCTTCACGCCTGCAGTCTGGCGCGGGGTCAAACCTCCTGCAAGCTGCGCGAACCGGGGCCGACGTACTTCGCCGAGGGGCGCACCAGGACACCGAGCCGCTTCTGCTCGAGCACGTGCGCCGACCAGCCTGCCGTGCGCGAGCAGGCGAACATCGCCGGCGCGAGCTGCGGCGGGACCTCAGCGACGTCGAGCACGATCGCCGACCAGAACTCGACGTTCGTGTACGAGTGGTCGGGGTTCTTCTTCGCGATCGCCTCGTGCGCGGCCTGCTCGAGCTCCTCCGCGATCTCGACGCGCGGGGAGCCGAGCTCCTTCGCGGTCTTCTTGAGGATGCGCGAGCGCGGATCCTCGGCCCGGTAGACGCGATGGCCGAATCCCATGATCCGTTCCCTGCGCGCGAGCGCCTCGGCGACCCACTTCTCGGCGTCGCCCATCTCCGCGACTGCGTCGAGCATCGGCAGGACGCGGGCAGGCGCACCGCCGTGCAGCGGCCCCGAGAGCGCGCCCACGGCGGAGGCGAGCGTCGCGCCGCAGTCTGCGCCGGTGGAGGCGACGGTTCGCGCGGTGAAGGTCGACGCGTTCAGCCCGTGCTCGGCGGTGCAGATCCAATACGTGTCGATTGCCTTCGCGTGGTTCTCGTTCACCTCTCCGCGCCACGTGAGCAGAAAGCGCTCGGCGGCCGTGTGGCCTTCCATCACGGTCGACTCGGGGACGGGCGGCTCGTCCGCGCTGCGGGCGGACTGCGCGACGATCGAGAGTGCGGCCGCCGAGAGCCGACGCAGGTCCTCCTTCGCCTGGTCGTCGTCGATGTCGATCAGCTGGCCCAGCTTCCACTTGCCGCTGAGGCCGGCGAGGGTGGACTGGAGGTCGGACATGTACCCGCCCGTGCGGTGCTCGAGCTCGCAGTAGGCGGCGGGAAGGCCGGGCTCGAGCGCCTCGTCGACGAGGAGGCCCCACACCTGCTCGAACGGAACCCTGCCGACGAGCTCCTCGATGTTGACGCCGCGGTACCGGAGCTCGCCGCCCTCCTTGTCGGGCTCCGCGATCTCCGTCTCGAAGGCGACGACGCCTGCGAGGCCTGGGCTGAATTCG
>DASSGL010000200.1:0-3259 GCA_035693525.1 Gaiellaceae bacterium
CGCCATCCGGACGAGCGTGTCGTAGATCGCCTGGTCGCCGTGCGGGTGATAACGGCCCATGACGTTGCCGACCGTCGTCGCCGCCTTCTTGTACGGGCGGTTCGGCTGCAGGCCCGCCTCGTGCATGCCGTAGAGCACGCGTCGATGGACGGGCTTGAGCCCGTCGCGCACGTCGGGCAGCGCGCGCGAGACGATGACCGACATCGCGTAGTCGAGGAAGCTCGAGCGCATCTCCTGCTCGAGCTCGCGACTCTCGATGCGACCGGGGCCGAGCGCCCCGGTGTCGAGCTCAGACATCCAGGACCTTCACGTCGCGGGCGTTCTCCTCGATGAACAGGCGCCGTGGCTCGACCTGGTCGCCCATAAGCATCGAGAACAGCTGGTCGGCCGCATGAGCGTCCTCGACCTCGACGCGGACCATCAACCGCTTCGACGGGTCCATCGTCGTCTCCCAGAGCTGGTCGGCGTTCATCTCGCCGAGGCCCTTGAAGCGCGAGAGCTGGATGCCGACTTCCTTCGCGAGGTCGAGCGCCGCGCTCCGGAGCTCGGTGAACGTCTGCGGCTCCGCATGCTTCTTGCCGAGCTTGAGCGTGAACGCCGGCGGCCCGATGATCTCGACGAGCTTCGCATGCGCCTTGCGGAGGTTCGCGTAGATCGGCGACGAGAGGAGCTCGGCGGAGATCACGACGCTCTGCGCGGCGGACGTCTCCTCTTCGACGACGCGCACCTTCAAGCCGCTATCGTCGCGCTCGAGGACCGACAGCGAGTAGCCGTTCGACGGCAGCTTCCCGAGCGCCTTCTCGACTGCGGCCGGCGTGAGCGCGTCGAGCTCGACGAGTCGGTGGTCGATCATGAGCTCGGCGGCGTGGTGGCCGAAGTCGGAACGGAGGCGCGCGAACCAGCCCTCGAACTCGGCGAGCGCTCCGGTGAAGCGCTTCCACCTCGCCTCGGTGAGCTTCACCTCCCTGCCGTCACGGTCGTGCACCTCGAGATCGCCGAAGCGCTCGCGCACGAGAAGGTCCTCGAGCTGCGACTCCTTCTCGAAGTAGTACTCCTGGTTGCCGAGCTTGACCTTGTAGAGCGGCGGCACGGCGATGTACACGTGCCCGCGCTCGAACAGCTCTCGCATGTGGCGGTACAGGAACGTGAGCACGAGCGTGCGGATGTGCGAGCCGTCGACGTCGGCGTCGGTCATCACGATGATGCGGTGGTAGCGCAGCGCCGCGATGTCGAACTCGTCGCCGATGCCGGTGCCGATCGCGGTGATCATCGCCTGGATCTCGTTGTTCGAGAGCACCTTGTTGATGCGGTTCTTCTCGCTGTTGATGATCTTCCCGCGGAGCGGCAGGATCGCCTGGTAGGTGCGGTCGCGCCCGGTCTTCGCGGAGCCGCCGGCCGAATCGCCCTCGACGATGAAGAGCTCGGCGGACTCGGGATCGCGGATCGAGCAGTCGGCGAGCTTGCCCGGAAGCGACGAGCTGTCGAGCGCCGACTTGCGCCGCGTCAGCTCACGCGCCTTGCGCGCCGCGAGCCGCGCACGCATCGCTGCGATCGCCTTGTTCGCGATCGCACGCGCGTCGGCGGGATTCTCCTCGAGGAACTGCGCGAAGTTCTGGTTCACGGTCGTCTGGACGAGACCCTCGATGCCGGGGTTGCCGAGCTTCGTCTTCGTCTGACCCTCGAACTGCGGGTTGCGCAGCTTCACCGAGACGACGGCGGCGAGGCCCTCGCGCACGTCCTCGCCGTCGAGCTTCTCGTCCTTCTTCAGCAGCTTCATGTCCTGCGCCTTGCGGTTCAGCGTGGACGTGAGCGCGCTGCGAAAGCCGGAGAGGTGAGACCCGCCCTCGACGGTGTTGATGTTGTTCGCGAACGTGAAGACCGACTCCTGGTACGAGTTGTTCCACTGCATCGCGACCTCGACCGAGCCCTGGTCGGTCTCGCCTTCGAAGTAGACGATGTGCTTGTGGATCGGGTCCTTCGCCTCGTTGATGTACGAGACGAAGTCCTTGATGCCGCCCTCGTAGTGGAACTCGACCGTCTTGCCGTCCGCGCGCTCGTCGACGAGCCTGATGTGGAGGCCCTTCGTCAGGAACGCGGTCTCGCGCAGGCGCTGCGTGACCGTGCCGGCCTCGATGTCGAGCTCCTCGAAGATCTCCGAGTCGGGAAGGAACTCGATCGTCGTGCCGGTCTCGTCCGACTCCCCGACGACCTGGAGGTCGGTGGTCGGCTCGCCGCGCGCGAACTCCTGCCGATAGACCTTGCCGTCCCGGCGCACCTCGGCCACGAGCCACTCGGAGAGCGCGTTCACGACCGAGACTCCGACGCCATGGAGGCCGCCGGAGACCTTGTAGCCCTCGCCGCCGAACTTGCCGCCGGCGTGGAGCTTCGTGAGGACGACTGTCAGCGCCGAATCGCCCTGGCCCTCCATCGTGTCCACGGGGATGCCCGAGCCCCAGTCCCGAACCGTGACCGAGTGGTCGGGGTGGAGAGTGACCTCGAGGCGGTCGTTCCGGCCCGCGAGGGCCTCGTCGACGGAGTTGTCCACGACCTCGTAGACGAGGTGGTGGAGGCCCCGGAGGCCGGTCGAGCCGATGTACATGCCGGGGCGCAGGCGAACGGGCTCGAGGCCCTCGAGCACGGTGATGTCTTTTGCTGTATAGGACGTTTCGGCCATGAAAAAAGCCCTGCAAATTCCGCATTTGCGGGCAAGTAATACTGTATCAGACGACCCGGCTAGCCGCGGCGCCTGGCGAGGCTCGCCGCAGCCGCTCTCGCCACCGTGGCCCTGAGCTCCTCGTCTTCGATCTCGGACGCCCAGGCAGCAGCCTGCTCACGCTCCTCCAGGGTAGCCGGAGGCGGTCCCGCGGCGGTCCCCGCGGGCCGCTCGCCGGCAGGCTCCGGAAGCGCGCCGGGCACGAACTTCAGCGACGGGCGTTCCGGCAGGCGTGCCGAGATCTCCCCCGCACGGTGGCCGAGCTCGAACGCCCAGACGGCGTCCTTCGTATGGACGATGAGCGCGCCGTCGCGTTGAAATCGCGCCGGCCAGGCATTCCGGGCGATCTCCGCGCCGACCGCGCCCTCCCACGCGGCGAGAACGTCTCCCATGGCCGCATTCGGCCCGTGCCTGCGCAGCTCGCGCAGGAGCTCGTCACCGAGCGGATCGATCGTGCACCTCCCCGATCGTCACGTCGAGCAGCTGGTCGGGCTCGGCCGGAAGCATCGCGGCATCGGTCGCGGTGACGAGCGCCTGGCCTGCCCC
>DASSGL010000201.1:0-17203 GCA_035693525.1 Gaiellaceae bacterium
CGCCGCCCTTCCCGGGCTTCACGTGCTGGAACTCGAGGATGCGCCACACCTTGTTGTCGAGCTCGATGTGCATCCCGTTCTTGAAGCTGTTCGTGTCGACCATCTCTGCCATGTCGGCCGACGAGTGTACCGACGGGCAGCCGCAGCTCAGCCGACCTCGACCAGGTCCTTGCGGAAGCCCGTGAGGTTCTCGATCCCGCGCTCGGTGACTACGACGTCGTCCTCGATCCGGACGCCGAAGCGGCCCTCGAGGTAGATGCCGGGCTCGACCGTGACGACGTTCCCCGGCTCGAGCACGCTGTCGGACTCAGTCGAAAGACGAGGCTCCTCGTGCACGTCGAGGCCGAGCCCGTGCCCGAGCCCGTGGCCCATCGCGCCGGCGAACGGGCTCGCGTCGATGATGGCGCGTGCGAGCGCGTCGGCCTCGGCGCCGGAGAGGCCGGAGCGGATTCCGCCGAGCGCGGCGTCCTGGGCGAGGAGGACGGTCTCGTAGACGTCGAGCGCCTCGCGGTCCAGCGGCCCTGTCGCGAACGTGCGCGTGTAGTCGGAGGCGTACCCGTCGACCGTCGTGCCGGCGTCGACCACGACGAGCTCGGCCGCCTTGATCCTGCGATCGCCTGCGCGCGCGTGCGGGCGTGCGCCCGTGGGCCCGGCTCCGACGATCGACTCGAATGCAAGCCCCTGCCCGCCCTCCTCGTGGAAGAGGCGCCGGAGATCCCACGAGACGTCCCGCTCGGTGCGCCCCACGAACCGGATGTCGGTCAGGCGCTCGAAGACGCGGTCGGTGATCCTGCACGCCTTGCGGAGCGCTTTTAGCTCGCTCTCGTCCTTCACCGCGCGCAGCGCCTCGACCACACCGTGCGTCGGCACGAGGTCGAGCCGGCCCTTCGAGAGCGTCTCCCAGCGTGCGTAGGTCAGGCTCGCCGCCTCGAAGCCGACGGGGCCGGCGAGGAGCTCTGCGAGATTGCCGGTCAGATCGCGCTTCGTCTGCACGACCTCGACCCCCTCCACCGCACGCGCCGCCTCGAGATAGCGGAAGTCGGTGTAGAGCCGGACCTCGTCCTCGTCGACGAGCAGTGCGCAGTTCGAGCTCGAGAAGCCGACGAGGTAGACGACGTTCGTCGGGTTCGTGACGAGCAAGGGCTGCTCGAGGCGCTCCCGGAGGCGGCTGAGGCGGTCGGTCACGATGTGTGCTCCTTCAGGTACGCGAGCGCGCGTCGGTAGCCGTCGGGCCCCTGCCCGATGAACCGCGCGGCGACGAGGTCGGCGATGACGGAGTGGCGGCGCCATTCCTCCCTGGCGTCGACGTTCGAGAGGTGCACCTCGACGATCGGGATCGAGAGCATCTCGAGCGCGTCGTGGATCGACCATGCGTAGTGGCTCCACGCGCCCGGGTTCACGACGACGCCGTCGTTGTTGTCGTAGGCATCGTGGATCCACTTGATGAACTCGCCTTCGCTGTTCGTCTGGCGGCACTGCACGCTGAGCTCGAGCTCCCGTCCCCAGTCGTAGATCCGCGACTCGAGCTCGGCCATCGTGAGGCCGCCGTAGAGGGCCGGATCGCGGCGGCCCAGAGCATTGAGATTGACGCCGTTCAGGACGAGGACGCGCATCGGGCGATGCTATCCCGCGATCAGCTCGTCGAGGGCGCTGCGGACATCCGCGGAAGGGACCGACACGTCCCATTCGGGTCCGCGTACGCCGAGGAGGACGAGGCGGAGCTCGCCGCGAACGACTTTCTTGTCGCGTTGCATCGCCTGCCAGGCGAGCTCGCGGTCGACATGGACCGGCTTCGGCTGGAGGAGCTCGTCGATCTCCCGCGACTCCCGGCCCGACAGCTTCAGCGCGGCCTTGAGGCCGAGCGCGACGGCCCGCCCGTGCGTGAGACCCTCGTAGCCGGCCGCCGTCTCGAGGGCGTGCGCGAAGGTGTGGCCGAGGTTCAGCATCTTGCGCTCGCCGTCGTCGTGCGGATCGCGGAGGCAGACGGCGGACTTGAATGCGGCGCAGCGGCGGACGAGCTCGCCGTCCGGCAGCTCCCAGAGCGGCTCGCCGGCGAGCAGGCCCGTCTTCACGACCTCCGCGAGCCCCTCCCGTCGCTGTCCGTCGGAGAGCGTCTCGAGCAGCGCGGGGTCGATCACGGTGCGGTCGGGCCAGTGGAATTCGCCGACGAGGTTCTTGCCCTGGGGCAGATCGACCGCGGTCTTACCACCGATGGCGGCGTCGACCTGGGCGACGAGGCTCGTCGGCACCGGCGTCCACGCGATGCCTCGGAGGTAGGTCGCGGCCGCGAAGCCGGCCGCATCGGTCGTGCAGCCGCCTCCGAGCGCGACGATCGTCCCCGTGCGGTCGATCCGAAGCGACTGCCAGAGGCGGTCGAGCGCGTGCAGGGTCTTCGCCTCCTCGCCGTGCGGAAGCTCGTGCGTCTGCGCGAGTCGCGGGCCGAGCGCGAGCTGCGCGTCCATGCCGTGGATGCCGGCGACGTGCGGGTCGCCGACGAGCGCGGCGGCGCCGTCGCCGGGGACGAGGTTGCCGAGACGATGGATCGCGCCCCGCTCGACGTGGACGCCGGCGGCGGCGAGGACCGCGTCGTCGGCATCGTGCGCCGTCGCGTCGGCGACGTCTGCGTACGCGCTGCGCCGCTCGTGGTACAGCCGCTCGAACTCTGCCTTGTCGCGCGCAAGTGGGCGGTCGCTCCCACGGGTTCGCTCCCAGCAGTCCGCGAGCGGCCGGTCGAGCCAGACCGTGACGGCGCGCTCGCGCAGCAGCCCGCGCGTGCGCTCGTCGGCAAGCGCACCGCCGCCGAGGGCGACGACGAGCGGCTGCGGCCACGTGAGCGACTCCTCCGCCGCGCGTGCCTCGAGCTCGCGGAACCGCGACTCCCCCTCCGCGAAGAGCTCGACGATCGACCGTTCCGCGTTGCTCTCGACGAGCTCGTCGAGGTCGACGAAGCGCCGCCCTATGCGCCGCGCGACCTCTGCGCCGAGCGTCGTCTTTCCCGCGCCCATGAAGCCCACGAGCGCAAGGTGCTTGTCCGTCAGCGCCATGCCCTGGTGTCAGACACCACGGTCTCGTGACACTTCGTTCGGGCGCGCTTTGCAGGGAGAACGGAACGCCAGGTAAAGCCGACACGTCCATCCGGACATGCCCTGGTGTCAGACACTCTTGGAAATGTCACGGTGAGGGCGGCTGCCATTCGATGCGGTCGACGTAGGCTCGCCAGGCGGCGACGAAGTCGCCGAGGGCGTCGCCGCCGAACTTCTCTCGCGCGGCGCGCGCGAGCTCCCACGCGATCGCGGCCTCTGCGACGACGGCGAGCGCCTCGACGGCGGAGACGTCGCTGCGCTCGACGAGCGCCTGCGCCGGCTCGCCCGTGTCGAGGTCGACCGACGCGAGCGGCTGCATCAACGTCGGCAGAGGCTTCATCGCCGCGCGCACGACGATCTCTTCGCCGTTCGACATTCCGCCTTCGATCCCGCCGGCGCGATTCGTCTCGCGGTGGAGCCCGCCCCCGCCGCCGACGATCTCGTCGTGCGCCTGCGAGCCGCGCAAGCGCGCGAGCGCAAAGCCGTCGCCGACCTCGACCCCCTTCACCGCCTGGATTCCCATCAGCGCGGCCGCGAGGCGCGCATCGAGACGATCCTCCTTGCGCGCGTACGAGCCGAGACCGGGCGGAACGCCCTGCGCGCGAACCTCGACGACGCCGCCCAGCGTGTCGCGCGCCTTCCGCGCCTCGTCCACGGTCGCGCGGTCGGCGCCTGCCTCCTCGAGCGCCCGCCCGGTGACCGCCACGCCTATGTGCCCGAGGAGCGCTTTCGCAACCGCACCGGCCGCGACGTGCACCGCCGTGTGCCGCGCCGACGCGCGCTCGAGCGCATCTCTGACGTCGACAAGCCCGTACTTCTGCACGCCGGCGAGATCCGCGTGCCCCGGTCTCGGCAAGGTCACCGGCTTCGTCCCCTTCCCCTCCGCCGCGCCCTCGGCCGGCCATGGGCTCATCCCCCACGTCCAGTTCTTGTGGTCGCGGTTGCGGACGACGAGCGCGAGCGGCGTGCCGAGCGTCCGCCCGTGGCGCAGGCCGGCGAGGACCTCGACCTCGTCCGTCTCGATCTTCTGACGCGGCGAGCGACCGTAGCCCTGCTGGCGGCGTCGCAGGTCCGCGTTGATCGCGTCACGGTCGAGGACGAGCCCGGCCGGCAACCCGGCGACGATCGCCACGAGCGCAGGCCCGTGCGACTCTCCCGCCGAAGCGAGCTCGAGGTTCACGCGTGCAACCCTAGTGCCCTACGCATCACGGACACCGGCGCTTCGACGCCCGTCCAGAGCTCGAACGACACAGCGCCCTGCGCGACGAGCACCTCGAGCCCGTCGAGCACGCGCGCTCCGGACGCTTCCGCAGCTGCAGCGGTCGCCGAGCGCGGATACGGCAGGTCGACGAGCGTCTGCCCCTCGCCGAGGTCCACCAGCACGTCGTCGCGCACCGGCGTCGCGTTCACGACGACGTCGGCCCCGGACACGTCAGGCGGCCAGGCCGTGCGCCGAGAGAAGACGCGCGCGTGCGGTAACGCGTGCAGGAACGCGGCCGCAGCTCCGCCGTCGCCGATCACGACCGGACGCTCGGTCGAGACGCCGTCGAGGATCGCCGTGTCGGTCGAGTACCCCCGCAGCCCGACGAGCGTGTTCACCGACGGCAGCTCGCTGCCCACGAGCCTCGCGACGGCAGCCTTGTGCGGCGAGGTCACGTTCGCTCCCGCGAAGCCGAGCGCATCGAGCCCGCGAACGGCTTCCTCGAGCCGCTCAGGCTCGACGTCCAGCGCGACGTACGTCCAGTCGAGGGCGCGCGCCGCGAACGCCGCGTTCTGCATCCGCGGCGAGAGCGAGTGCGCGACTGGATGCCCCAGCAGCGCGACTATCTCGCTCACTTGTAGCCGTATGCGATCTCGTGGTTCACGAAGTCCTGGAAGCTGCTCGTGAAGTAGTGGTGCACCTTGTCCGGCTTCCGAACGAAGTAGAGGTACCGCACCTTCGCCGGATGCGCGGCGGCCTGCATCGATGCCAGGCCCGGGTTGCCGATCGGAGTCGGCGGCAGCCCCAGGAACTTGCGCGTGTTGTAGGGGTTGTCGCTCTCGAGCTGCGACTGACGCAGCGCCTCCGTGCCGGGCACGCGCAGCCCGTAGCGGATCGTCGCGTCGATGCCGAGCGGCATGTGCGCGTGCAGGCGGTTGTAGATGACGGCGGCCACGAGCGGCCGCTCGTCGGGTGCGAGCGTCTCGCGTTCGACCATCGAGGCGATGATGAGGACGTCGTACGGCGTGAGGTTCTTCTTGCGTGCGTCGCTCAGATCGACCTTTTTCCAGTTGGTGCGGAACGCGGCGAGCTGGTCTTGCACGAGCTGCGACGACGGCGTGCTCGCGAGGAAGTCGTAGGTAGCGGGGAAGAGGAAGCCTTCGAGGTTCCGCTTCTCCGGCCCGAAGCCGGGGACGGCGCGCGGCTTCGTCCAGACCAGGTAGCCGCTCCTCGAGAGGAGGACGTGCTTGCGCCGCTTGTGCTCCGCGATCTTCGCGACCGCACTCACCCGCTCGGCCATGTCGACGCGCGTGAATCCTTCCGGGAAGACGATCCGGAACGGCTTCGGCGGGGCGACCGTCGTCGCCGGCGGCGGCGCCGACGACTTGCGGCCCGCGACCTTGACGAGGCCGAAGACGGCGAGCCCGGCCACGAGGACGACCGCGAGCGCACCGAGCCGACGGCCGACGATGCGGCGGCGAGAGACCTTCCGGGGCGGCGGAGGCCCCGGCTTGGGCGGCATCAGGCCGGGGCGCTCGACCACGCGAGATAGCTCGAGAGGAGATGGGCTGCCGCACGCGCGTCCTCCGCCGCGCCCGAGGCCGGGGTCTGCTGCGCGAGGTCGGTCGTGAACCGCTCGTCGAAGAGGACGATGGGGACGTCGAGACGCTCGCGGAGCGCCTTCGCGAAGCGCTCGGTCGCCTGCGCCTGCTCGCCGCGCGCGCCGCGCAGGGTCAACGGATGGCCGACGACGACCTGCTCGACCGCCTCGGCGTCCACGAGCCGTGCGAGCTCGGCGAGCCCGTCCGCGCCGGCCGCCTGCTCGACGACGCAGAGGGGGCGCGCGATCAGGCCGGTCGGGTCGGAGACGGCGACGCCGGTGCGTGCCGGTCCGAAGTCGAGCGCCATCACCTTCATGCGAGCGCGGCCACTGCCTCCTGCGCGGCCCGGAGCGCATCTCGCACGCCGTCGGGATTCCGTCCTCCCGCCTCCGCGAGCGTGGGCTTGCCGCCCCCGCCGCCGCCGATGTGCTTGCCCAGCTCGCGCACGAGCTTCGACGCGTCGAGCCCGCGCTCGACGAGCGATTCGTCCAGATTGACGACGAGGTATGCCCTGCCGTCGTCCGAGGAGGCGACGACCGCGCCGGCGGCCTTCTCCTGTTGCCGGATGCGGTCTGAGAGGTCGCGGAGCGGCCCGCCCTTGATCCCGCGCGCCTCGGCGAGGACGACGTCTGCCTCCTTGGCGAGGACGGTGAACTCGACCTCCGCCTGCCTGGCCGGATGCCTCGCCTCGCGGCGTACGCGCTCGAGCTCGGTGCGGAGCTCGTCGGCTTCGCGCGCCTGCTCGTGCAGGTACGCGAACGCCTCACCCGAGGTGACGGCCTCGATGCGGCGCGCGCCGGCGCCGACCGAGCTCTCGCCGAGGATCGCGAACGGCCCGATCTCGGCAGTCGACCGCACGTGGGTGCCGCCGCACAGCTCGACCGACCAGCCTCCGATGTCGACGACGCGAACGATCTGCCCGTACTTCTCGCCGAAAAGCATCATCGCGCCGAGCTGCCGCGCCTCCTCGATCGTCGTCTCGTAGATCCGCACCGGCAGGTTCTGGAAGATCCGCTCGTTGACGCGACGCTCGACCTCCGCGCGCTCGTGCGCGGTGAGCGGCTGCGGATGGGTGAAGTCGAAGCGGAGCTTGTCCGGCCGCACGGCAGAGCCCGCCTGCTTGACATGCTCGCCGAGCACCTCGCGGAGGCACTCGTGCAGCACATGGGTGCCCGTGTGGTTCGCCTGTGTCGGGAAGCGCACGCTCCACGGAACGATCGCCCTGACCCTGTCTCCCGGCCCGAACCCCTCGCCGCGGAAGACGAGCTCCTGATCTCCTTCGAGCCGGAGCGCCTCGACGAGCTCGGCGCGCTCGCCCGAGTCCTTCTCCAGAACGCCGATGTCGGAGACTTGGCCGCCTCCGGCCGGGTAGAAGGGCGACTGCTCGAGCTTTGCCTGGAAGAGGCCGTCGCCGAGATCCGCGTACGCGGTGATCGCGGTCAGGACCTCGGTGCGCTCGTACCCGACGAACTCGGTGCGCGGCGCATCCGGGAAGCGCACGTCGATCTGGACCTTGCTCACCTGCCGCGAGATCTCGCGGTGCTGCTCCATCAGGCTCGTGTACTCCTCGTCGTTGACGCCGAGGCCGCGTTCGCGCGCGAGCTCCTGCGTCAGCTCGATCGGGAAGCCGTACGTGGCCTGCAACGTGAACGCGTCCTCGCCGCTGATCGCACCGCGGGCGGCGGCCTCCTCGAAGAGCTTCATACCGCGCTCGAGCGTCTCGGCGAAGCGTTCCTCCTCAGCCTCGAGCACCCGCGCGATCTCCGTGCGGTGCTCGACGAGCTCGGGATACGCACCGCCCATCTGCTCGATCACGGTCTCGGCGAGGCCTGGGAGGAACGGCGACTGCATGCCGATCCGGAGCCCATGCTGCACGGCGCGCCGGATGATGCGCCGCAGCACGTAGCCGCGGCCTTCGTTCGACGGCGTGACGCCTTCGGCGACGATGAACGTCATCCCGCGCCCGTGGTCGGCCAGGACGCGGTGCGCCTTCGTCGCGTCCTCCGTCTCACCGTACGCGAGCCCGGACTGCTCTGCGATCCAGTGCATGATCAGCTGGTAGCCGTCGGTGTCGTACACCGAGGGGACCTGCTGCACGATCCGCGCCGTCCGCTCGAGGCCGAGCCCGGTGTCGATGTTCTGCTTCGGAAGCTCGGTGAGCGTCCCGTCGGCGTGGAGCTCGTACGCCATGAAGACGAGGTTCCAGAACTCGAGGAAGCGCTCGCAGCGGGTGCAGCCCGGCTTGCAGTCCGGCTCCCCGCAGCCGGCCTCCACGCCCCAGTCGTAGTAGATCTCGGAATCGGGGCCGCACGGGCCCGGGCCGCCCACCGACCAGAAGTTCTCGGACGAGGGCAGCTCGACGATGCGCTCCCGCGGCATGCCGACCGTCTCCCAGAGGTCGATCGCGACCTCGTCCGGGCCGAGCTTCAGCTCGGGGTCCCCGGCGTGGACGCTGATCCAGATGCGGTCCCAGTCGAGGCGCAGGCGATCCTGGATGAACTCCGTCGCGTAGCCGATCGCGCCTTCCTTGAAGTAGTCGCCGAACGAGAAGTTGCCGAGCATCTCGAAGAAGGTCAGGTGGTAGGTGTCGAGCCCGACCTCGTCGATGTCGACCGTGCGGAAGCACTTCTGCGCGAGCGTCGTCGTCGACGCCGGCGGCGGCTCCCGGCCGAGGAAGTACGGCATCTGCGGCTGCATGCCCGCGGTGACGAGCAACGTCGAGCGGTCGTCGGCACGGGGGACGAGCGACGCCGAGGGGCGGCGCAGATGGCCCTTCTCCTCGAAGAAGGAGAGGAACCCCTCGCGGATCTCGTTCGTGCTGCGCATTCGAGCGGCCATTGTAGGGAGGTGGCCCGAAGGCAGGGGTTCCGCCGCCGTGCGGCGTAGGATCACCTGGTGCCGCCGAGGAGTCGTCGTCCGAGGAAGCGTTACCGCTACCGGCTGCGCAGGCTGACGCCGGTCGCGACGATCGTCGTCGCCGCCGCTCTCGGGGGCATCTGGTTCGGGTCCCGCCACGCCGCCACGCCGGTCGCCGTGGCCGCTCAGTCGGCGCCGCTCGTGGTGCACACGCGGATCGAGAAGGCTCCGCGCACGGTGAGAGCGCCGGAGCGGCTGCTCGTCGGGGGCTCGCTCCTCCGGCACCGGTTCGCGCCCTCGCTCCTCGCCGCGTCCGCCGTGCTCGTCGATGCGAAGACGGGCCGCGTCCTCTGGGCGAAGAACGCGCACCGGCGGCGCCAGGTCGCCTCGACGACGAAGATCATGACCGCGCTCCTCGCCCTCCGGAACCTGCGCCCGCACGACATCGTCACCGTCGACAAGTCGGTGCCCCGCGTCCCCCTCGTCCGGGAGGGGCTGCGCAGGGGTGAGCGGGTCGAGACCTGGAAGCTCCTCTACTCCCTCCTCCTCTACAGCGGCAACGACGACGCGCTCGCGCTCGCGATCGCGGTCGGCGGAGACAAGTGGACGTTCATCCGCTCGATGAATACCGAGGCGACGCGGCTCGGCCTGCACGACACGCACTTCTCGACCCCGAGCGGCGTCAAGGACGCCGACAACTACTCGAGCGCGTGGGATCTCGCGGCCCTCACCCGAGTGGCGATGCGAAACGTCCGCTTCCGGACGATCGTGCGAACGCACATCAAGCACGTGAAGTGGAACGCGCCGACCTACGCAAAGATCTACGTCAACAACAACCGGCTGCTCACCACGTATCGCGGCGCCACCGGCGTGAAGACGGGGTACACGCACAAGGCCGGCCCGTGCCTCGTCGCCTCCGCGACGCGCGGCGGCCGCTCGCTGATCGCGGTCGTGCTCGACTCGCGCGACATGTACACCGACGCGAAGCGTTTGCTCGACCTGGGGTTCGCCTCGCTGTGAGAGTGCAACCAGGTTGCGCGGCAACCTGGTTGCAAGGCTTACGACGCCTGGCGGTGGACCGTCTCCTCGTCGGAGGCGATCTCGTCGCGGATCTTCTCGAGCGAGCGGCGGATCAGGCGGGAGACGTGCATCTGCGAGATGCCGACCTGCTGTGCGATCTGCGACTGCGTCAGACCGTCGAAGAAGCGGAGCTGGAGGATGCGCCGCTCGCGCTCGTCGAGCGCCTTGAAGCCCGGCGCGAGCACGGCTCGGTCCTCTGAGACCTCGTACTGATGCTCCTCGGTGCCGATCGACTCGAGCGGGTCGAGGTCGTCGTCGCCGTCACCCCCGCCCGACGAGAGCGAGAGCGACGAGTACGCACGGCCGGACTCGAGCGCCTCGAGCACCTCCTCCTCGGTCGAGCCCGACGCCTTCGCGAGCTCGGGGATCGTCGGGGAACGGCCGAGCTGCACCGTGAGCTGCTCCATCAGCCTCGAGAGCTGCACGTTCAGCTCCTGCAGCCCGCGCGGAACGCGCACCGACCAGCCCTTGTCACGGAAGTGGCGCTTGATCTCGCCGATGATGTTCGGCGTCGCGTAGGTCGTCAGCTCGACCCCGCGCTCGAGATCGAACCGGTCGATCGCCTTGATCAATCCGATCGCGCCGATCTGGACGAGATCCTCGAGCTGCTCGCCGCGATACGAGTAGCGCCGGGCGAGCGAGCGCACGAGCGACATGTACTGCTCGATCAGCTTCTCGCGCGCGTGGAGGTCGCCGTCCTCGTGGTAGCGCCTGAGGAGGATCTTGTCGTCGACCCTCGGCATCAGCCCGCTGCTCCTGCGGTCGCAGCCGTCCGCTTGGTGATGACGACGAAGGTGCCGGCTTCGCCTTCGACGACGTCGACGGAGTCCGTCACAGTCTCGAGCACCCGGCGCAGGTCGAGCTCCTGCGAGTCGTCGTTCGCGAGATCTCCGAGCCGCCCGTCCGGAAACGGGCCGACGGTCGAGCGCACCGTGTCGTGCGAGACCTCGATCTCCACCGTGATCTCGCCGTCGTCCTCACGGCGTGCGAGCAGGGCATCGAGACCCGTCTGCAGGTCGTCCAGGTTCTCGTAGGTCAGAGCGAGGCGCGCACCGAGGCCGCCGACGACGAGGTTGGCGACATGCCGGAATTCCTCGTGCGCAGGGACGGCGAGCCTGATCACGTCCTTCATCTCGTCTCGCCGCCCGCGTCGCGCAGCTCCTCGCCCAGCTCGCGCTCGCGGCGGGCGGCGGCCTCCCGCCCGGCCTGCACGGCGTGACGCCAGTTGTGGCCGGCCTTGAGGTCCGACGCGCCGTAGCTGAGGGCGGCCGCGAACCCGGACACCTTCTGCACGGGACGGGTGATCGCCAGGGTGACGGCCCGGACCGCGGTATCGACGCTGTCGGCGGCGTCCACCGCGCTGTCCGTGACCTGGTCGACCTTGTCGAGCTGCAGATTGACGCGATCCAAGCTGCCTCCCACCTTGTTGATCACGGGGAGCACTTCACGTTCCGCACCTTGGATGAACGCCGAAAGGCGCCCAACGGTTCCGCCCAGCCGGACGAGGACATAGGCGAGCGAGAGGCCCACGGCGAAGAGGAAGACCGCCAGGGCGAGCCGCCACAGGTCCCCCCACGTGAACGAGGCGACAAGCATCTTCCTCCGATCTTAGTAGGCGCCGATCGAGGAAATCGAGCCGCAGCCGACGACTGCGTCGCCTTCGTAGAGAACGGCGGCCTGGCCGCGGGCGACGCCGTAGGCCGCATCGTCGAGCCGCAGCCCGAACCCACCGGGGCTCTGCACGACGGACGCGCCCACCGCCGGGGAGCGGTAGCGCAGCTTGGCGGCGACGCGGTCGACGTCGAGGTACAGCCGACCACGGGCCGTCACGTGACGCCGCGCCAGCGACTCCCGCGGGCCGACGACGACCGCGTTCGTCGTCGCGTCCGAATCGAGGACGTAGAGCGGCGTCGTAGCGGACACGCCGATGCCCTTGCGCTGCCCCGGCGTGAAGCGCCAGAAGCCGTCGTGCTCTCCGAGTGTGTTGCCCTGCTCGTCGACGACGGCGCCGCGCTTCGGCTCGAGCCCGCGCCGGCCGAGGAACGAGCGATAGTCGTCACCGGCCAGGAAGCAGGCTTCCTGGCTGTCCGCGCGCTGCGCGACCTCGAGCCCCGCACGACTCGCCTCCGCGCGCGTCGCCTCCTTGTCCTGCTCGCCGAGCGGGAACCAGATGCGCTCGAGCTGCGCGGGGTCGACGCGGGCGAGCATGTACGACTGGTCCTTCCGCTCGTCCGCAGCGCGGTGCAGCAGCAGGCGCCCCCGATGCTCGGCGAGCCGTGCGTAGTGACCGGTCGCGAGCCGGTCGCAGCCTGCGCGGCGGGCGAATGCGAGAAGCTCCGCGAAACGGAAGCCGCCGTTGCAACGGATGCACGGATTCGGCGTCTCCCCGCGCGCGTAGCCGCGCACGAACGGCGTCACGACGGCGCGCCGAAACTCCTCGCGCAAGTCGAGTGTCACGTGCGGCAGGCCGAGCCGGTGACAGGTCTCGCGTGCCGCGATCACCGACTCGGGCGAGCAGCACGCACGCTCGGCGTCGGGACCGTCCGGGTCGAGCCAGAGCCGCAGGGTGACTCCGATCGCGTTCGGCGCGGCTCGGAGCAGCGCGACCGCGCTGTCGACGCCGCCGCTCATCGCGACCGCGGTCCGTCCCGGCCGCCGCTCGCTGCGAAAGATGGGAGCGAGCGCGTTGGCGAGCGCATCGACGGCCAGGGTCTCGCCGCCGACGGCCGCCGCCTCGAGGAGCGTCAGCCCGGCGAGCGGGCGCTCGAGGCCCGGTGCCTCCGCCTCGACGACGCGGTCGCCGTCGATGAGCAGTCGCACCGCGGCCCAGTCGCCGCCGCGCGTCGAGTCCCCGAACGTCTCGATCATCGACGCACGGTAGCGCCGAACGTCGTGCCGGGCACCCACGGGTGCCCGGCACCGCTCCACCCTGCCGATCCGATCCGGGCATATGTGAACCTGGCGAACCAGGTGGGTGCCGTACCTCTCCGGGGCGCTGCCCCGATCGGGACGCCGGCTCCCTTCATGTAGGCGTTGGTTCTACATTTGCGCCCGGACCAACGCACAGGGTCGAGTCCTCAGAGCGTAGCGCCTAGACGGTTGATCGGTAGTTGGCGTCGTCGCAGGGAGGGTCTGCACCAAGCGGTGTGGCCGACTCGACCGGTGGCAAGGCCGGTGGCCTTGGTGCCGGGCGAGGCGGACGCAATGCGCCGCGTGCAGACCCCCAGCCGCGGCGGCGTTCAATTGCCGATCAACCGTCTCACTGCGCGAAGCGCCAGTGGATCGTTTGAGTGCCCTGGAGCCCGAGCAGCTTCGCGACCGGCGGCGTCACGTCGAATGTCCTCCCGCGAGCGGTGTGACCGTGGTCGACGACCTGCGTCAGGACCTCGCGGCCGTCGAGCTCGAGATAGATCTTCACGCCGCACGGGAGGACGGGATGCGCGACGCCGGGCGTTGCCGGTCTGACGACGACGCCGCACGCGCCCTCCTTCGGCTTCTCCGGCGTATATGGCGCGGCCATCGCCGTGAACCACTCGCCCGCCGGCGACACGGTCGGCGAGGCGCGGTCGCTGCGGTGCGAGACCGCGAGCGCGATCGCGACCCCGAGCACGGCGATTCCCGCGAGCGCAACGGCGCGGAGTCCCGCGGTTGCGGTCACCGCGCGGCGACGAGCCTGCCGACGACGATCGCCGCAGGCACGGGGTCGGGCTCCTCCGGCTCGGTCCGCTCAGCCGGTTCTTCCGGCTCGGGGTCGGGGACGGGGCGCAGAATTCGCGCCGGGTCGGGCTCAGGTGCCGCGACGGGCTCGGGCTCCGGTTGCCCTTCCGGCCCCGGTGGCGCTCCCGTGGCGCCGGGGCGACCCGGGCCTTCGAATGTCATCTGCGGTGGCCTCACGTATGGCTACGCGCCGGCGCGCGCGAGCTGGAGTATGCCTTCTCCCCGGTGGTCAAAGGCCTGCGCTTTACCGCGTCTCGGCCGGCTCGCCGAGCAGGGCGATCCCGAGCTCCCTCAGGACGGATTCGGGCATCGGGGTGGGCGCTCCCGTGAGCGGGTCCGCGCCGCTCGCCACCTTCGGGAAGGCGATCACCTGGCGGATGTCGGGCTCGTCCGCCATCAGGGCGACGAAGCGGTCGAGACCCATCGCGAAGCCGCCGTGCGGCGGTGCGCCCATTCGCAACGCGTCGATGAGAAAACCGAACTTCTCGCGCTGCTCGGCCTCGCTCAGGCCCATGACACGGAACACCGCCTGCTGCACCTCCGCCTGGTGGATGCGGATCGAGCCGGAGCCGAGCTCCCAGCCGTTCCAGATCAGGTCGTAGTGCTGGCCGATCACGCCGGCGGGGTCACTCTCGATGCGGTGCTCCTCGCCTGCGACCGGCGCGGTGAAGGGGTGGTGGACGAACGTCCACCCTTCGCTCTCCTCGTGCTGCTCGAAGAGCGGAAAATCGAGCGTCCAGGCAAACGCGTCGCGACCGGGAGCGGCGAGCTCGAGCTCGCGGCCGAGGTGCGCCCGCAGACCGCCGAGGACGCGGGTCACCGTCGCCTCGTCGGCGGCGGCGAAGAGCGCCGTCGAGCCCGGCTCGGGCGCGAGCCGCGCGAGCTCCTCCTCGGAGAGGAACTTCGCGATCGGCGAGCGGATCTCGCCGCCGTCGTTCACGAGATACGCAAGACCCTTCGCACCCCACTCCTTTGCGATCTCCTCGAGGCGCGCGAGCTCGGCCCGCGAGAACGCCCGCGGCGCCACGAGGTAGCGAACGACGGGTGCGTCGGCGAAGACGCCGAACTGCGAGCTGCGAGTGATCTCCGTCGCGTCGTCGATCTCCAGCCCGAAGCGGAGGTCGGGCTTGTCGGAGCCGTAGCGGCGCATGACGTCGGCGAACTGGAGTCGCGGGAACGGTGTCGGCGGAGGCTCGCGGCCCGCGGCCTCGAAGCTCGAGACGACGCAGCGCTCGAGGACGTCGAGGACGTCCTCGCGGTCGACGAACGACATCTCGAGGTCGAGCTGGCGGAACTCGAACTGGCGGTCGGCGCGCAGGTCCTCGTCGCGCCAGCAGGTCGCGATCTGGTAGTAGCGGTCGAGCCCGCCGACCATGCAGAGCTGCTTGAAGAGCTGCGGCGACTGCGCGAGCGCGAAGAATCGGCCGGGTTGGAGTCGCACCGGCACGAGGAAGTCGCGCGCGCCTTCGGGGGTGCCCTTCGTCATCGACGGCGTCCAGACGTCGATGAAGCCGAGCTCGTCCATCGTCCTCCGGATCGCCTGGATCACCGTGTGGTTGAGCCGCAGGTTCCGCTGCATGCGGTCGCTGCGCATGTCGAGCCAGCGGTAGCGCAGGCGCAGCACCTCGTCCACGTCTTCGCCGATCTGGAAGGGCAGCGGATCCGAGCGCGAGAGGATGCGGAGCGTGTCGACCTGGACCTCGATCTCGCCGGTGGGCATGTTCGGGTTCACCTTGTCGGCGTCGCGGTGGACGACCTCGCCCTCGGCCTGCAGGACGAACTCGTTCCGGATCTCGTGGGCGACCGATGCCGCATCCGGCGCGCGTTCGGGGTTGACGACGAGCTGCACCTTGCCGGTGTGGTCCCGCAGGTCGATGAACACGAGCCCGCCGTGATCGCGTCGCGTGTCCGCCCAGCCGGCGAGCCTGAAGCGGCGGCCGACGTCCTCCGCGCGGAGCGCACCGCACGTCGTGTCGCGCCAGCTGCTCAGAGTCCCGCTCCAGCGGCGGCCGGGCCCCCGCCTCCGCTATCCACCGGCTTCGTCGAGCCTACGCCGGCCAGAAGCTCCTCGAGCGTCGCCGCGCTCAGGTCCTGCTCGCCGCGGCGGCGGAGCGTCCAGCCGTCGCGCGAACGGATCACGACGGTGTCCGAGCGCTTCTGCGCCTGCGTGAGCTGCCCCTTCATCGAACGGCCAGCGTAGTCGGTGTCGCTCGACACGCCCTCGCTTCGGAGCCGCGCCACCGCAGTCAGCACCTCGGCGCGGCTCGCCTCGTCCTCGACGACGAAGTAGAGGTCGAGCCGCGGCTCCTGAGCTGCGATCCCTTCGAGCTCGAGGGAGAGCACGAGTCGCTCGATGCCGGCGCCGAAGCCGATGCCGGGCGTCGACGGTCCGCCGATCTCCTCGACGAGGTAGTCGTAGCGCCCGCCGCCGCAGATCGTCGAGGCCTGCGTGCTCTCGTCAGGACCGATGAACTCGAACGTCGTCCGCGTGTAGTAGTCGAGGCCGCGCACGAGCGTCGGCTCGAGCGTGTACGCCACGCCGTACGCATCGAGCAGCGCGCGCACGCGCGCGAAGTGCTCCGCGCATTCGTCGCAGAGCGACTCGCCGATCTTCGGCGCGTCCCGCAGTGCCGCGCGCACCTGGTCGTTCTTCACGTCGAACACGCGCAGCGGGCTCGTCGCGCGCTTCTGACGAGCATCGTCGTCGAGAACGTCGGCGTTGTCGTCGAGCCACGCGTTCAGGCGTTCGATGTAGGCGGGCCGGCAGTTGCGGTCGCCGATCGAGTTCAACTGCAGCTCGTACCTGCTGATGCCGAGCCGACAGAGCAGCGTGTCGTAGTACTGGATCACCTCGGCGTCGACGGCAGGGTCGGCGGAGCCGACGCACTCGAGCGAGAGCTGGTAGTGCTCGCGATACCGACCCCGCTGCGGTGCTGCGTACCGGTACATCGGCGCGATCGTGTAGAGCTTCACCGGCTGCGGCTCGCGATGCATTCCGTGCTCGACATATGCGCGGCAGATCGGCGCAGTGCCCTCCGGCCGCAACGTCAGCGAGCGGCCGCTCTCGTCCTCGAACGTGTACATCTCCTTCTGCACGATGTCCGAGCCCTCGCCGGACGTCCGCCGGAACAGGTCGGTGTCCTCGAAGCCGGGCGTCTGGATGCGGCGGTAGCCGTAGAGCGCGCAGAGGCGCTTCATCTCGGCGGTCACCGTCTGCCACAGCGGCTGCTGGGCCGGGAGGACATCGTGCGTTCCGCGCGGCGCCCGGAGCCGCGGAGCCTCCGTACGACTCATGCCCGCTCCCGACGCCGGCGAAGCCGGCGCCTCCGCTCTTTGTTGAGCTCCGTCGAGCCTGCGCTCATGTTCTGAGCTCCGCGAGAAACGGGTTGCGCTCGAGCTCGCTGCCGAGCGTCGTCTGCGGGCCGTGACCCGGATAGATCACCGTCTCGGGCGGATACCGGTCCGCGAGCGTCCGGACGGACGCGAGAAGCGTGTCCCAGTCGGCGCCGGGCAGGTCGACGCGGCCGACGGAGCCCGCGAAGAGAAGGTCGCCGCTGAAGAGCGCGCCCTCCGCATGGAACCCGACGTGTGCGGGCGAATGACCGGGTATGGCGACACACTCGAACGCGATTCCCGCGACCTCGATCGTCTCTCCGCCCTCGAGG
>DASSGL010000202.1:0-6650 GCA_035693525.1 Gaiellaceae bacterium
GCCTGCGGGTCGTTGCCGGCGATGACGATGCCGGCTGCGTGCGCCTGGATCGCGGCCTGGATCGCAGGCTGCTGGGCGGCGGCGGTGTCCTCCGTCCCCGAGGAGACGACCTGCGTGTCCCCGAGCTCGGTGAGGGCGAGCTTGCCGCCGTGGTCGGCGATGACTTCGTACGGGTTGAGCGTGTCCTTCGGGATGAAGTAGTAGGTCTTGCCCTTCGTCGGGCTCCCTGATGCCGCAAGCGCGGCCGTCACGGCGACGCCCGCCACGAGGATCGCGGCGACGACGACCGCCAATCTGTGCTTCTGCATCGATCGTCCTTTCACGTAGAAGGTGTGACTGACGAACGGTTGGATGGTGCGCCTCCCTCGCACTACCGTGGATACGCGGCGGTGACGCCGCCGTCGACGTTGATGACGTTGCCGGTGGACTTCGCTGAGCGCGGTCCGGCGAGGAACGCGATCGCCTCTGCGACGTCCTCGGGGTAGACGTTCACTCCGAGCTTGGTGCGCGCGCTGTAGAAGCCCTGGAGCTCCTCTTCGCTGACGCCGTATGTGTTCGCCCGCTCGGCCTTCCAGTCGGACGACCAGATCCCGGAGTCCTGGATGACGGCGTCGGGGTTCACGGTGTTGACGCGGATCCCGCGCGGGCCTCCCTCCTCGGCGAGACAGCGTGCGAGATGAAGCGAGGCGGCCTTCGCGGAGGAGTACGCCGACGCGTTCGCACCCGCGACGAGCGCGTTCTTCGAGCCGACGAACACGACCGAGCCGCCGCTTCCCTGCTCGATCAGGACGCGAAACGCTTCCCGCGCGGCAAGGAAGTAGCCGCGCGTCAGCACGGCGAAGTTCAGCTCCCACTCCTCGAGCGTGGTCTCGAGGAGCGGTGCACTCGTGGCGAGCCCTGCCGAGGCTACGAGGATGTCGAGGCCGCCGTACGCGAGCACCGCCTCGTCGACCATCCGCCGCATCGCGTTCTCGTCCGTCACGTCCGCGCCGACCGCGATCGCCCGACGGAGCCCATGCGTGGAGACGAGCTCGTCGGCCACCTGCTGCGCGCCGTCCTCGTTGAGGTCGGCCACGACGACGTGGGCACCGCGGTCGGCGAGCACGCGCGCAGCCGCGCGTCCGATGCCGCTTGCACCGCCGGTCACGACCGCGACCCGGCCGGCGAGCTCGCCCCGAGGCGGGGCCTGCGCCAGCTTGTACCGCTCGAGCGGCCAGTACTCGATCGCGAAGGCTTCGCTTTCGCTCAGCGAGCGGAAACCGCCTGCGGCGTCCGCCGCGTCCTGGACGGCGACCGCGCGGTGATAGAGGTCGCGCGCCGTCCGGGCTCTCCCGGCGTCCGAGCCGCTCGTGACGATGCCGACCCCGGGGATCAGCGTGACCAGCGGTCCTGCCGGGTCGATCGGGAACGGCCTCGTCTCGTCGTCGACGTGCTCGGCGTAGTACTCGCGATACCACGCGGCGTACTCGTCGACGCCGCTGCGAACTGCCGCGACGAGCTCCTCCGCGCCGTTCGCATCGGGATCGAAGCCGACGACGAGCGGCTTGTGCTTCGTGTTGATCAGGTGATCCGGGCACGGCGCACCGATCTGGCTCACCTCGGGAGCTCTCACCGACGACGCGAAGGCAACGGCCTCCGGGCTCCGGTCGATCTCGAGCACCGCGCCGTCCGTGTCGGCGAGAAGAGCGCCGCGGAGCGCGGGAAGGGCCTGGCTCAGGAGGGCGCGAGCCTCCCCCTCGCCGAGCTCCGCGACCTTTGGCCCGCCCAGCCCGAAGCGGCCGTTGCCGGCCTGCTCGAGCGCGTGGGCAGCACGCGTCACGAACTCGATCGTCGCCCTGTAGCTCTCCTCGGGCGTGTCGCCCCACGTCACGAGCCCGTGCTTCTCGAGCAGGACGGCCCGGGCCGCCGGGCTCGCGTCGAGCAGATCGGCGATGCGCTTCGACATGTCGAAGCCGGGACGCTGATAGTCGAGCCAGACGGCCTCGTCGCCGAACGTCTCTTCTGCGAGAGCACGCCCGCGAGGGGTCGACGTCAACGCGATGACCGCGTCCGGATGGGTGTGGTCGACGTGCGCGGCCGGGATGAACGCGTGCAGGAGCGCCTCGATCGACGGCCGCGGCTGGCTCGGCGAGAGGGCGCAGCGGAGGAGGTAGTCGACCATGCTCGCGTCGTCCATGGAGTCGCGTCCGCGCAGCGGCTCGATCTCGTCGAGACGCAACGCCGCGAACCCGCTGGCGGTGATCGACGCCAGGTCGGTGCCGGAGCCCTTGACCCAGAGCACGCGCCGGTCGCGGCCGACGTGGTCCCGCGCGTCGCCTTTCGCCGAGGTGTTGCCTCCGCCCTGGTTCGCCAGCGCGCGATCGGCGCCGAGCAGGTTCGAGCGATAGACGAGGGCGTCGAGAACGCCCGGAGGAAGGTGCGCGTCGTCCCAGCGGTCCGCAGGAGACGGGATTCCGTGCAGCGCTCCTGCGACTTCGCTCACGCCGGCAGCTCCATCGTGGGTAGCGCGACGGCAACGGCGAACCGCTCGCGCGCCTCGCGCCATGCCTCCGACTCGCGCGGCTCGTACGTCGTCGGCGGATGTGACGCGGCGACGAGCTCTCGCGCCTCGGCGAGCGAGGCGATCTCCCCGGCGGCCATCGCCTGCACGAGCAGGTTGCCGTAGAGCGTCGCCTCCTCGAGCCCGGCGTGAACAGGTAGTCCCGCGGCATCGGCCGTCCACCGGCAGAGCAGCTCGTTTCGCGCACCGCCGCCGACGACGTGGATCTCGCGGGCCGCGATTCCGGTGACGGCGGCGACGAGCTCGATCGTCTGCGCGTGCTTCAGCGCAAGGCTCTCGAGGATGCAGCGCACGACGGCGCCGGGATCGACCGGCTCGGCCTGGCGTGTGTGTGCGCAGAACGCACGCACGCGTGCGGGCATGTCGCCGGGCTCGGCGAAGGCCGGGTCGTTCGGCTCGATGAACGAGCGCAGCGGCGGCGCCTCCTTCGCCAGCGCGACGAGCTGGTCGAACGAGTAGTCGTGGCCCTCGAGCGCCCACGCGCGTCGGCATTCGTGGACGAGCCACAGGCCCGTCACGTTGCGGAGCAGCCGGAACGTCCCGTTCACGCCGGCCTCGTTCGTCAGGTTCGCCGCGAACGCAGCGTCCGTGATCACCGGCTCGCGGACTTCGGCCCCCACGAGCGACCAGGTCCCCGCACTGATCCAGGCCGAGCCGGCCCCGCGAAACGGGATGGCGGCAACGGCGGAGCCGGTGTCGTGCGTCGCGACCGCCACGACGGCGGCAGCCCCGAGCCGCGTGTCGTCGGCCACCTCGCGATCGAGCGGCCCGAGCCGCGTCCCGGGCTGGGCCACCTCGGGCATCAGGCGCGACGGCACGTCGAGCCGCTCGAGCAGGTCGTCCGCCCAGCCTCTGGCGCGCGGATCGAAGCACTGGGTCGTCGACGCGTTGGTCAGCTCCGTGGTGCGGACGCCGCAGAGCCAGAAGTGCACGAGGTCGGGAACGAGCAGCAGCGTGTCCGCGATCGCGAGCGCGGGGTCGCCCTCCGCGGCCATGCCTCCGAGCTCGAAGACCGTGTTGATGGGCATGAGCTGGATGCCCGTCCGGTCGTAGAGCTCCCGCGCCGGCACCTGGTCGAGCACCCGCTCCATCGCGGCCGCGCGTCGGCCGTCGCGGTAGTGCACCGGGTTCTGTACGAGCCGGCCGCGCCGATCGACGAGACCGAAGTCGACGCCCCACGAGTCGACCGCGACCGAGTCGATGCGCCCCGCCTCCCGCCCGGCGGCCCGAAGCCCGTCGAGCACCTCGTGATAGAGGCGGAGGATGTCCCAGTGAAGCGTGCTCCGCAGCCGGACCGGCGTGTTCGGGAAGCGGTGCACCTCCGTGACGCTGAGCCGTTCGCCGTCGAAGCGCCCGACGGCGACACGGCCGCTCTGCGCACCGAGGTCGACCGCCGCGAAGGTCGCCATCAGCCGACCGCCTCGTCGTTCCTGACGGCGCGCCGAAGGTCGCGGGGGCGGAGCGGCGGGGCCTCGCTCGGCCCGGGATCGACCGTGACCACGCCGACGCCCGCTTTGCGCCATGCCTCGACCTCGGCGGCCGGTGCGCTCGAGTCGGTGATGATGCCGGCGAGATCCTCGACCGGGACGAATGCGAGCAGCGCGCTCCGGTGCCACTTGGTCCCGTCGAAGATCCCGTACACCCGCTCGCACGCATCCGCCATCTCCTGCTTGATGCGCACCTCGTCGGGGTTCAGGTCCATCAGGCCGCGCGAGAGGCTGAGGCCGCGGGCGCCGAGAAAGCCCTTGTTGATTCGCGTCGTCCGCAGCACGTCCGCCCCCAGATCCCCGACGAGTGACATCGCCGAGAGCCGCAGCATCCCGCCGGTCACGAGCACGGTGATCCCCGGCGCGTCCGCGAGCGCGGTCGCGACGAGGAGGCCGTTCGTGACCACGACGAGCTCCCGCTTCGACCGGAGCTCCAGGGCGAGGTAGTAGGCCGTCGTGCTCGCGTCGAGGGCGACCGCCTCGCCCTCGTCGACCATGGCGGCCGCGGCGCGCGCCACAGCGCGCTTCCGCTCCACCTCGAGGCGCAGCCGGAGGTCGAAGCCGACCTCGGACTGCCCCTGCTGCAGGGCACGCACACCGCCGCGGATGCGGGCGACGAGGCCCTGCCGCGACAGCTCCGCGAGGTCGCTGCGGACGGTGACCTCCGAAACCGCAAAGACTTCCGAAAGTTCCGCAACCGGAACGTAATCTCTCGTCTCGAGGAGGCGGAGCACGTGTTGCATGCGCTCCGACTGCGAGAGGTTGGGAAGACCGACAGCGTCGTCGATGCCGGCGACCATAGCCCGCCAATGTGAACAAGTCAATACCGTCGTTCTGCTTTCGAATTGGCGGGAATCGAAAGCAGATTCGTAATTTGGGCGCAGATCGGGCAAACTCGCACGCGTGGACGAGCAGGTCGCGCTCGAGAAGCTCGAGGCGCTCCGGATCGAGACGCCGTCGTGGGGCTACGGCAACTCCGGCACCCGGTTCCACGTCTACCCGTGGCCCGGCGCGGCGCGGACCGTGTGGGAGCGTCTGGACGACGCGGCTCTCGTCCACCGCCTCACCGGCTGTTGCCCCAGCGTCGCGCTGCACATCCCGTGGGACCGTGTCGACGACTGGGAAGCGCTCCGACGCTATGCAGGGGAACGCGGGATCCGGGTCGGCGCGATCAACCCGAACCTGTTCGGAGACGACGCCTACCGGCTCGGAAGCATCTGCAACCCCGACGGGCGTGTCCGCGAGCGCGCGCTCGACCATTGCCGCGAGTGCATCGACGTCGCGCAGACCGTCGGCTCATCGATCGTGAGCCTGTGGCTCGCGGACGGGACGAACTACCCGGGGCAGGACGATCTCCGCGGCCGGTACGCGCGCTTGACGGCCGGCCTCGAGGAGCTCTATGCCTCGCTCCCGGCGGGGATGCGACTGCTCGTCGAGTACAAGTTCTTCGAGCCCGGCTTCTACAGCACCGACCTCCCGGACTGGGGCACGGCCGCGCTCGTGTGCCGTCGCCTCGGGCCGCAGGCGCAGGTGCTCGTCGACACCGGCCACCACCCGCAGGGCACGAACGTCGAGCAGATCGTCGCGCTGCTCCTGGCAGAGGAGCTCTTAGGCGGCTTCCACTTCAACAACCGCAAGTACGCAGACGACGATCTCATCGTCGGGTCGATCGATCCCTTCGAGCTCTTCCGGATCATGCGGGAGATCGCTCTCGCGAACGCGGAGTCGAGCGTCGCGTTCATGATCGACCAGTCGCACAACGTGGAGGGGAAGATCGACGCGATGATCCAGTCGGTGATGAACATCCAGACGGCGTATGCGAAGGCGCTGCTCGTGGACGAGCCCCGTCTGGCGGAGGCACAGCTCGCCGCGGACGTGCTCGGCGCGCACCGCATCCTCGTCGACGCCTTCGAGGCGGACGTTCGCCCCCTCCTTGCCCGCCTGCGCGCGAGGCTCGGTGTTCCCGAGGATCCTGTGGCCGCGTTCCGCGACGGCGGCTACGGGGACACGCTCGCCCGCGAACGCGGCACAGCATCGGTCGAGAGTGCGTACGAACAGCTGTAGCCGAAGCGGGCGGAAGTAGCATCGTGCGAACGACGCCGACACGCTCGTGTGCGCTGGGACGCAACCAGGTTGCTGTGCAACCTGGTTGCAGGGACTCGAGGTCACTTGCCTTCAGGCAGGTGACGGTCGTTCCGGATCGCCCGTCGGAGCCGACGACCGCAACCGGCATGAATGCCGGTTGCAATCGAGGCGTTCGCATTGCCCGGTGGCTGCAATCCGCGCGAAGCTGCAACCAGGTTGCTGTGCAACCTGGTTGCAGGGGCTCGAGGTCACCTCCCTTCAGGCAGGTGACGGTCGTTCTGGATCGGCCGTCAGAGCCGACGACTGCAACCGGCATGAATGCCGGTTGCAGGGGTTGAGCCGTGCGGATCGCGCTCTTCGCGACGTGCATCGGCGACACGCTCTTTCCCGAGGCGTGCCGCGCCACCGTGCGCGTCCTCGAGCGGCTCGGCCACGAGGTCGTGTTCCCGGCGGAGCAGACCTGCTGCGGCCAGATGCACCTTTCGAGCGGCTACGCCGACGAAGCGGCGAAGCTCGGG
>DASSGL010000203.1:0-6736 GCA_035693525.1 Gaiellaceae bacterium
CTCGTGCAGACGCTCGAGGGGCAGCCGGCGTTCGTGCACTGCGGCCCGTTCGCGAACATCGCGCACGGCAACAACTCGCTCGTCGCCGACCGCGTCGCGCTGAAGCTCGGCGACATCGTCGTGACCGAGAGCGGCTTCGGCTCTGACATGGGCATGGAGAAGTTCATGGACATCGTCTGCCGCGTCGGAGACCTCACGCCGAGCGCCGTCGTCCTCGTCGCGACGGTAAAGGCGCTGAAGCACCATGCGGGCGATCCTGACGGCGGCACCGAGGCGATTCTCGCGGGCGCCGCGAACATGAACCGCCACCTCGGGATCATCCGCGAGTTCGGCCTGAACGCGGTCGTCGCCGTCAACCGGTTCCCCGGCGACGGCGACGACGAGATCGAGCTCGTGCGGGAGATCGCGCTCGCGAACGGCGCCTTCGCCGCCGAGGCGAACGAGGCGGTTGCGAAGGGCGGCGAGGGCGCGGCGGCGCTAGCGGAAGCCGTCGTCGCGGCGGCCGAGCAGCCCTCGAGCTTCGCGCCGATCTATCCGCTCGACGACCCCATCGAGGCGAAGATCGAGGCCATTGCGAAGCGCGTCTACGGCGCCGACGGCATCTTCCTCCTCAAGACTGCACGCGACAAGATCAAGCAGTTCACCGACCAGGGCTTCGGCGGCCTCCCCGTCTGCATGGCGAAGACGCACCTCTCCCTCTCCCACGACGCGTCCCTGACGAATGCGCCGACCGGCTTCACGGTGACCGTGCGCGACGTCAGGGCCTACACCGGCGCCGGCTGGCTCGTCGCGCTCCTGGGCGACATGCAGACGATGCCCGGTCTCGGCGCGAAGCCGGCGGCGTTCAACGTCGACATCGACTCGGAGGGGAGGACAGTCGGCCTCTTCTGAGATCCTCGCCGACGTCGTCGAGGAAGGCCGCCGCATCCTCGCTGCGGCGACGGACGGGGGCGTGCCGCTCCGCCTCCTCGGAGGCGTCGCCGTGCGCCTCCGTTGCAGCGGGCCCGACCGGGAGTTCAAGGATCTCGACCTCGCGACCTCGAAGAAGGCGAGCGGCGACGCGCAGGACCTCCTGCGACGGCTCGGCTACGACCCGCACGTCGGGTTCAACGCGATGAACGCCCGCGAGCGGCTCCTCTTCTTCGACGAGGCGCACGGCCGTCAGGTCGACGTCTTCGTCGGCTCCTTCCGGATGTGCCACGAGATCCCCCTCGAAGGCAGGCTCGAGATCGACGAGCGCACCGTCCCCCTCGCCGAGCTACTGCTGACGAAGCTCCAGATCATCGAGCTGAACGAGAAGGACGTTCGCGACACCGTCGTCCTCCTGGACGAGCACGACGTGACCGACGACGACAGCGGGCTGAACGGCGCCCGCGTCGCCGAGCTCTGCGCCCAGGACTGGGGGCTCTGGCGGACGATCACGAACAATCTCCGCGACGTCGCGGTGCACCTCGAGGGCTACGACGTCGACCGCGGCCGCGTGGCGAGGCGGCTCGGCGCGCTGCAGGAGCGGATCGACGCGGCGGACAAGTCGCGCGGCTGGCGCCTCCGCGCAAAGGTCGGGGAGCGCAAGCGCTGGTACGACCTTCCGGAGGAGGTCGGGGGAGCGTGACGCTGGGTCTAGACCATTTCCGCCGGAAGGTGTTAGATCGCCCCTGAGATGCGGCTCTACTTCGCCACCGATGTCCACGGCTCGGAGACGTGCTGGCGCAAGTTCCTGAACGCGGGCAAGCACTACAACGCCGACGTGCTCGTGCTGGGCGGCGACATGACCGGGAAGGCGCTCGTCCCCGTGATCGACGACGGCGGCGGACGCTGGCACGCGACCCTGCTCGAGAACCGGCAGGAGATGACATCGGAAGACGAGGTGGCGGCGTTCGAGGACGCCGTGATCCGACGTGGCTACTACCCGTTCCGCACGGATCCGGCCATGCTGCAGCACCTGCAGGCCGACGAGAGCCACTGGCACGGTCTCTTCCAGGAGAAGATGCTCGAGACCGTCGAGAAGTGGATGAAGATGGCGCAGGAGCGCCTCGCCGGGACCGGCATCCGCGTCTTCTGCTCGCCGGGCAACGACGATCAGTTCGAGGTCGACGAGATCATCGAGGCGTCGCCCTTCGTCGAGCTCGGGGAGGGGCGCGTGGTCGATATCGACGGCTTCCAGATGGTCTCGACCGGCTGGGCGAACCGCACCCCGTGGCACACCTATCGCGAGGAGGACGAGCCCGACCTCCGTGCGCGCCTCGAGCGGGCGATCGGGCAGGTGACCGCACCGCCCGAGCGCACCGTCTTCAACTTCCACTGCCCGCCGTACCGCTCGGGCCTCGACGACGCCCCGGAGCTGACCGAGGACATGCGGCTGAAGGACGCCGGCCGTGCCGTGCGACCGGTGGGCTCGACCGCGGTGCGCGAGGCGATCGAGGAGCACCAGCCCTGTCTTTCGCTGCACGGGCACATCCACGAGGCGCGCGGCAACGCCCGTATCGGCCGAACGCTCTGCATTAATCCCGGTAGCTCGTACGAGCAGGGCGACCTGCTCGGCGCGGTCATCGACTTGGACGGGAAGAAGAAGGTCAAGCGGTTCCTGCTCACCAGCGGATAGGAGGGCTTCTGCATGGCGACCATCGCGGGTGACGCTCCCTACGAAGAGCGGTCACTCTTCGTCCGGAAGGCGACCGGACTCGTCAGAGGCTGGTCGGTGCACGACGCGTTCATCTACGCGGCGTTCTCGATCAACCTGATCACGCTCGGGCTCTACATCTTCGCCTCGGGCCCGTTCATCCCGAAGGGGAGCCTGCTCGTCGCGATCATCCTCTCCGGCGCCTACCTGTGCTTCCAGACGATCGTCTACGCGGCGCTCATCGCCGTCATGCCGCGGGCGGGGGGAGACTACGTCTGGGTCAGCCGCGTGCTCGGAGGGGGCATCGGCTTCGTGCTGGCCGTCTGCGGCTGGTGGTTCATCAACTGGCACTGGGTCCCGATCTACGCGAACATCCTCGTGAAGGAGTTCTTCGTGCCGCTCGCGGCGGTCGTCGGCTGGGACCGCGGCGTCACGTTCTGGGGCGAGTCGAAGGGCATCTTCGTCGCGTCGATCATCACCGCCGTCCTTGCGGCGGCCTTCATCTCGATCGGCATGCGGGCCTACGCGAAGCTGCAGAAGATCTGCTTCTACGGCGGCCTCCTCGGGCTCGCGATCGTCTTCGGGCTCCTGCTCTTCCACTCGAAGGACGCGTTCATCAGCGCGTTCAACCACCACGCGCAGTCGACCTACAACTCGGCGTCGACGAATGCCTACGCCGACACCCTGAAGAAGGGCGGGTACGTGGGCGCCGGGTCGCTCGGCGGGCTCGCGTTCGGCTCGACGATCCTGCTCATCCCGATGATCGCCTTCTTCAACCTGTGGTCGAACTGGGGCGCGACCCTCTACGGCGAGGTCCGCGGCGCCTCGGACTTCCGCAAGAACATCACCGCGATGGCCGGAGCACTGGTCGCGACGACGATCGGTGCGGTCATCTTCCTGCTCCTGATCGCCCACACGATGGGCTGGGGCTTCTATAACGCGGCCAACAACGCATGGTGGAACGGGACCGACTCGCTGAACGGCGCCTGGCCGTACCCGGTCACGCTCGCGTCGTTCTTCGTCAGTCCATGGCTGCAGTTCATCGTGATCCTGCTGATGTCGCTGTGGTTCTTCGGCTGGGTCGGGACGGTGTTCCTGACGGCGTCACGCGTCATCTTCGCGACGGCGTTCGACCGAATCCTGCCCGAGTGGGCAGCCCGCGTTAACCGCCGCGGCGTCCCGTACTACGCGATCCTGATCATGCTCGGGCCCTCGCTCGTGATCGCGTACTTCTACGCGTACAACGCGACGTTCACGAGCTGGACGCTCGATGCCACACTCGTGATCGCCGTGACGTTCGTCGGCTCGACGGTCGCGGCCGGCGTCCTGCCGTATCGCAAGCCGGAGATCTACAACGCCTCGCCGATCGCGAAGTACCGCATCGCGGGGCTACCACTGATCACCGTGGCGGCGATCCTGTTCCTCGCGTATCTCGGCTTCTGCATCTACAAGTGGCTCCAGGACGGCGTGTACGGGTCGAACAACCACGACTCGCTGATCTACATGGGCTGCCTGTACGGGGTCGCGCTCGCGATCTACGTCGGCTCGAGAATCGTGCGCCGCAGGCAGGGCATGGATCTCGGCATGGTCTACAACGAGATTCCGAGCGAATAAGACGAAAGGGGGCGGCGCAAGCCGCCCCCTTTTCCGTCAGCAACCTGGTTGCAGCTTTTCAACCGCAACCAGGTTGCACGGAACGTACGCCTCAGCTGCCCATGCCCATCTGGGCCATCGCGACCTTGCCGCGCTCGGTGATCTCCTCCGGCGAGAGGTCTTCCTTGTGGGTCGAGATCGACCACACGTGACCGAACGGGTCGACGACCGAGCCGAAGCGGTCGCCCCAGAACATGTCGTCGGGCTCCATCTCCACCGTCGCCCCGGCCTCGACCGCCTTCTCGATCGCGGCGTCGACGTCCTTGGAGTACATGAAGAGGCCCATGGTGGTGCCGCCGAGCTGCTTCGGCGACTTCGTCAGCGCCTGCGGCATCGGATCGGAGAGCATGATCAGCGAGTCGCCGATCTCGAGCTCCGCATGGCCGACGGTGCCGCCGGGAGCGTCCATTCGCACTCGCTCCTTGGCGCCGAAGGCGCGCTTGTAGAAGTCGATCGCCTCCGACGCGTTGTCGACGGCGAGGTACGCGCTGAGGGTGTGGTAACCCTCGGGGATGGGCTTTACCGCCATCCCGACCTCCTTCCGGTCGTGACGAGTCAGGTCGATTTTACGCGACCTGACGGGATGCGCGGGGAGGCGGCGTGACGGCCGCCCCCCGCTGGTTCTACGATCTCCGCTCGACGCCGACGACGTCGTAGTCCTCTGCGAAGGCGTCGTCCGTGAGCGGCGTCTCGTCACTCGATCGGCCGCCCCGAGGCTCGTGGGCGCTCGAGGCGGCCGACGACGCTTTGGAGCCGAGCGTCCGCTCGCCGCATTCGCGGCGACGAAGAGCGTCTTCGGTACCTCCATGGTGCCTCCTTTCCGTTGGGTGGAGACACGTTCGCCGAAGCGCCTAAGACCTTCGTTGGAACGGCGTGAGAGCTACGTGAGAGTTCGACGCAGCGCGTCGCGCCAACCGGTGCGGTCGACGCGTCGCTGCGGCTCGAAGCTCTCGCCGGCGGGCGACGTCGTTCGTACGCCGAACGCGAGCAGGGCGGCGCCGAGGGCGGTCTGCTCGGGCTCGCGCGCGGTCACGACGGGAATGCCGAGCACGTCCGCCTGGAACTGCATCAACCATCGGTTGCGCGTCATGCCGCCGTCCACACGCAATTGCGCGAGCGGCGGCATCACGTCGAGCACGTCGGCCGTCTGATACGCCGCCGCCTCGAGCGCTGCACGAACGAGCTGCGCACGCGTCGTGCCGCGCGTGAGCCCCGTGATCGTGCCGCGTGCATCGGCGCGCCAGTGCGGCGCACCCAGACCTGCGAGCGCAGGGACGAAGTACACGTCTCCGTTCGAATCGATGGATGCGGCGAGCTCCTCGCTCTCGCCCGCCCCGCTGATCAGCCCGACACCGTCGCGCAACCACTGCAGTGCGGCGCCGGTGACGAAGATTGCACCCTCGTGCGCGCGTCGCGCCTCCTCGGTCGTGAGCCGTGCGGCCGCCGTGCGCAGAACGCCGTACGGTGCAGGCTCGCCGGTCTCGACGAGCACGAAGGAGCCGGTGCCGTACGTCGCCTTCGCGCCGCCCGCGGCGAAGAGCGCGGCCTGCTGGTCGCCCGCGATCCCGCGGATCGGCAGCGTTCGACCGTGGAGCTCGCCCTCGCCGAAGTGCGCTCCCGAGGGTCGAATCTCCGGCAGCAGCCTGCGTGGCACTCCGAAGAGCGAGAGCAGCTCGTCGTCCCAGTCGAGCGTCTCGAGCGAGCAGAGAAGCGTGCGCGATGCGTTCGTCTCGTCGGTCGCGTGCACTCGCCCGTCGGTCAGCTTCCAGACGAGCCAGGTGTCGACCGTGCCGAATGCCAGGTCGTCGCCGCCGTGCCGCTCCAGGAGCCACTCGAGCTTCGTGGCAGAGAAGTACGGATCGGGAACGAGCCCCGTCCGCTCGCGCAGGAGCTCGACCGGCAGCTCGGCGCAACGGTCCGCAGTCCGCCGATCCTGCCACACGATCGCTCGCTCGACGGGCTCGCCCGTGCGCCGGTCCCAGAGGAGCGTCGTCTCGCGCTGGTTCGTGATCGCAATTGCGTCCGGTTCCTCGACGAGCGCCTGCGCCGAGGCCTCCAGCACGCTCTGCCAGATCTCCTCCGGATCGTGCTCGACCCAGCCCGCGCGCGGGAAGTGCTGCGGCAGCTCCGCGTAGCCGCGACCGCGGATCGTCAGCTCCTCGTCGACGAGCAGGCACGTCGTCCCCGTCGTGCCCTGGTCGATCGCGAGGACGAGCGTCACGCGGACATATGCAACCAGGTTGCGCAGCAACCTGGTTGCAGGGGCTCAGCTCCGCACGCGCTCGTTCGCGGGGTCGTACAGCGCGTCGGGCGACACAACGGCCGGCCGGAGCTCGCCGAGGACGTCGACGTGCACCTCCGCCCCTTCCTCGAGGTCCGAGGGGAGCATCGCGAGCGCGACGTTGCGACGCACGGTGAAGCCGTAGGCGGCGCTGCGAACGCGACCGACGACGCCCCCTTCCA
>DASSGL010000204.1:0-2656 GCA_035693525.1 Gaiellaceae bacterium
TACACGGCGACCGCCGGGCTCGCCGACGAGTTCGGCACCGCGCGGGTCATCGACACGCCGATCAGCGAGGCCGCGATCACCGGCGTCGCCGTCGGCGCCGCGCAGGCCGGTATGCGTCCCGTGCTCGAGATCATGTTCATCGACTTCCTGACGCTGGCGCTCGACCAGCTCGTGAACGGGGCCGCGAAGGCGCACTTCATGTCCGGCGGCCAGCTGACGGTGCCGCTGGTGGTCCGCACGCAGGGGGGCGCCGGGCAGCGCGGAGCGGCGCAGCACTCGCAGAGCCTCGAGAGCTGGCTGACGCACGTGCCCGGCTTGAAGGTCGTGATGCCGAGTCGCGCCGTCGACGCCGCAGGACTGCTCGCCGCCGCGATCTCCGATCCGAATCCCGTCGTCTTCATCGAGAACAAGACGCTGTACTTCCGCAGGGAGCAGGTGCCGGAGCGTGCTGACGCGGTACGCATCGGAGAGGCGGTCACGCTTCGTGCCGGAACCGACGTCACGATCGTCGCGGTCTCGCGCCTCGTGCACGACGCGCTCGCCGCCGCCGAGCGGCTCTCTGTGGAGGATGGCATCGATGCAGAGGTGATCGACCCGCGCACGCTCGTGCCGCTCGATCTCGACGCGGTCGTCTCCTCGGTCGAGCGCACTGGAAGGATCGTCGTCGCACACGAGGCGGTCGAGCATGGCGGCTTCGGGGCCGAGCTCGTCGCGCAGGTGCAGAGGGCGGCGTTCGACTACCTCGACGCGCCGGCCGCGCGGGTCGGTGCGCCCTTCGCGCCGATCCCGTTCAGCGGCCCGCTCGAGGACGCGTACGTCCCGAATACCGAGACGATCGTGGCCGCGGTCAGGAGCCTCTTCAGGTGAACGCGTCGCGACGTAGTATCTGGCTACCTGATACGGAGGCGGTGCCGTGTACGACTACGTGATCGTCGGTGCAGGCTCGGCGGGCTGCGTGCTCGCAGCGCGGTTGAGCGAGGATCCGGACGTCAGGGTCGCGATCCTCGAGGCGGGTGGAACGGACTCGAGGCCGGAGATCGCGATGCCCATCGCGTTTCCGATGCTCCTGAAGTCGAGCGTCGACTGGGATCTCCTCGGCGAGCCGGAGCGGGGCTTGAACGGGCGCCGTCTCTTCCTGCCGCGCGGCAAGGTGATCGGGGGATCGGGCTCGATCAACGCGATGATCTACGTGCGCGGCAACCGCGAGGACTACGACGGTTGGGCGGAAGGCGGCGCCGAGGGCTGGAGCTACGACGAGGTCCTGCCGTATTTCAAGCGGTCGGAGGACAACGAGCGTGGCGAGAGCGAGTACCACGGCGCCGGTGGGCCGCTCGCGGTGTCCGACAGCCGCGCGATGAGCCCGCTCGTCGAGGCGATGCTCGAGGCGTGCGAGCTCGCGGGCCACGCGCCGAACGACGACTTCAACGGCGCGACGCAGGAGGGAGTCGGCCGCTTCCAGCTCACGCAGCGCGACGGGAAGCGGTGCTCGACCGCGTCGGCATTCCTGCACCCCGCGGCCGGCCGGCCGAACCTCGACATCCTCACGGACGCGATGGCTGCACGAGTCCTCTTCGAGGGCACGCGCGCGGTCGGGGTCGAGGTCATGCGCGGGCCGACGCAGGAGCAGATCCGCGCCGAGCGCGAGGTGATCGTCTCCGCGGGCGCGTACCAGTCACCGGTCCTCCTGATGCTCTCGGGCATCGGGCCGGCGGAGGACCTCGCGGCGTACGGCATCGAGGTTCGCGAGGACCTGCCGGTCGGCCGCGACCTCCAGGACCATCTGATGGCGCAGCTCAACTTCGAGACCGACGAGCCGTCGCTCTTCGGGGCGTTCACGCCTGAGAACCTCGAGCTCTACGAGACCGGCCGCGGGCCTCTGACGTCGAACATCCCGGAGGCCGGTGCGTTCCTGCGGAGTCGACCGGAGCTCGACGTACCGGATATCGAGTTCCACTTCGCGCCGTCGATGTTCTACGACGAAGGGCTGACGGCGCCGCACTGTGGCGGGTACTGCTTCGGGCCGGTCGTGATCAAGCCGTCGAGTCGCGGCCGCGTGATGCTGCGCGCACCGCTACCGGATTCGAAGCCGCGGGTCGTGTGCAACTTCCTCGCGACGGAGGAGGATCGGCAGTGCGTGCTCGCGGGCACGCGCATGGCGCTCGAGATCGCCGAGCAGCGGCCGCTGAAGAAGGTCGCGCGGCTCGCGTTCAGCATCCCCGACGGCGACTCGGACGGGGAGCTCCTGGACTTCGCGCGCCGGGCGGGCCAGTCCGTCTACCACCCGACGTCGACCTGCGCGATCGGATCGGTCGTCGATCCCGAGTTACGCGTGTACGGCGTGGAAGGACTGCGTGTGGTCGATGCGTCGGTGATGCCGACGATCACGCGCGCGAACACGAATGCCGCGACGATCATGATCGCCGAGAAGGCGGCGGATCTGATTCGCGAGCGCACTGCGGAGGACCTTCGAGTAGAGGAGCGAGTGACGTGAGCACGATCGAGCAGACCGTCGGTGAGCTCATCGGCGGGGTGGACTGGAGGGGGAAGATCTACAGCGACGGCTGGGTGGACGCACCGGATACGGTCGACACGCTCGAGCCGGCCACGGGCGAGCTGCTCGGGACCGCAGGTGTCGCAGACGGTGCCGTCGTGACGG
>DASSGL010000205.1:0-2558 GCA_035693525.1 Gaiellaceae bacterium
GCCGAGCCGCGGCCCATCGGTGAGGAAGAACGGGACGTCGGCGCCGAGCTGTGCGGCGAGGTCGTGCAGCTCGTCGGGCGGAACAGGCTCGGCAAGCGTCTCGTTCGCGAGGCGGAGGGCGGTCGCGGCGTCGGAGCTGCCACCGCCGAGGCCTGCCGCCACGGGAATGCGCTTCTCGATCCGGACGCGCCAGTGGCGCTCGACCGCGGCATGCGCCGCGAGCCGGCGGAGGGCGTCGCCGACGAGCGTGTCGCCCGGGAAGCCGTCGACACCCGTCCGCTCGGCAGGAACGAGGTCGATGCGATCGACGAGGCCGATTCGCTGGTAGACGGTGAGAAGCTCGTGCTTGCCGTCGCGGCGCACGGGGCCGACGACGAGCGCCAGGTTGATCTTGGCGGGTGCGGGGGCTCTCACGGAGCGAGCGCCTCGGTCAGGGCGACGAACTCGTCCGGCACGAGCGACTCGGCGCGTGCGCTCGGTTCGCGGCCGATGGACTCGAGCGCAGCTGCGCCGTGGGCGCGCGATACGACGCCGCTGAGCTCGAGCGAGTTCGGGACGGTCTTTCGACGATGCGCGAACGACGCGGTGGCGACCTGCTTCACGTCTGCGTAGCGCGGTGGAAGCCGCCCGTGCCGTCGGAACGCGACGAGCGCGGAGTCGACGTTCGGCGGCGGCCGGAAGACGGTGCGCGAGACCGGGTGAAAGCCCGTGCGCTCGCAGACGAGCTGAACGAGCACCGAGACGGCGCCGTAGGCCTTCGTCCGCGGCGTCGCGAAGAGCCGGTCGGCGACCTCGCGCTGCACCATCACGCACCAGTGCCGGATCTCGGGCAAGCCGTCGAGACTCTCGACGATGAGCGGTGTCGCGATGTTGTAGGGCAGATTCGACACGAGCTTCGTCGCGTCGGTACGGAGGTCGAGTTGCAGCGCGTCGCCGAAGCGGACGTCGACGTTGTCTCCGACAGCGCGCAGGTGGGGCTCGAGCGAGCGGTCCAGCTCGACCGCGTGGACCCGCGCGACGCGGGCGGCGAGATAGCGCGTCAGCACGCCGAGGCCGGGGCCGATCTCGAGGACGACGTCGTCGGGCGTGAGCTCGGCGAGCCGGCCGATGACGCCGAGGATGTTCTCGTCCACCAGGAAGTGCTGACCGAGCCGCTTCTTCGGCGAGACGTTCACGGGAGAGAGAAGCAGGCGGCGGCGTTCTGCTCGATCCGGCGTTCGAGCTCCACCGGCTCCTCGCCGCGCGCCTGCGCGAGCGCGGCGAGCGTGTGCACGACGTACGCCGGCTCGTTGCGCCTGCCCCGGAGCGGCTGGGGCGCGAGATAGGGCGCGTCGGTCTCCGCCAGGATGCGGTCGGCCGGAACCTGGGTCGCGCTGAGGCGGAGGTCCACCGCCTTCGGGAAGGTCGCATTGCCGGCAAACGAGACGTACCAGCCGCGCTCGAGTGCAGCGGGCAGCAGGTGCGGCGACGAGAAGCAGTGGAGGACGACCGTCCCCTCGAAGGTGTCGAGCGCCGCGACCGTGTCGTCGTCGGCCGCGCGGGTGTGGATCACCGCGGGCTTGCCGGTCTCGGCGGCGACCGCGAGCAGCGCGTCGAAGAGCCACAGCTGCTTGTCGCGCGGCGCGTAATTCCGATACCAGTCGAGCCCCGTCTCCCCCACGGCAACCGCTTTCGGGTGCGCGAGCAGCGTGCGGATCTCCGCGACGTCCGCGTCGGTCGCATCGTTCGCCGCGTGCGGATGGATGCCGATCACGGCGTAGACGCCGTCCTCGGCGTCGGCGAGCTGGAGCGCCCGCCGGCTGCCTTCGACGTCGGTGCCGACCGTGAGCACGCGCGTCACGCCGGCCTCGCGCGCACGCGCGACGACCGCGGCGGGATCGTCGTCGAGGGCGTCGAGGTGCGCGTGCGTGTCGATCATCGGCGCCGGCTGTCAGAGGCCGAGTCGCGCGAGCTCCTGGGCCGGCGTCTCCGGCGGCAGCTTGCGGAAGAGCGGCCGCGGCTCGCGCAGCGCCTGTCCCGGCTGCAGCTCGCTCGGCGCCCAACTACCGATCCACGTCTCGTAATCGCCGGTGAGAACCTCGTGCGTCTCGCCGCCCTCCTCGGCGACCGTCCGGAACTCGAGCGGCCCGGAGAGATAGCCGTCGTAGCCGAGCAGGTCGTGCACGGTCTGCGAGGTGAACGGCAGAAACGGCGCAAGAAGTGTCTTCACCGAGTCGACGCAGCGAAGCGCGACGTAGAGCACCGTCGCGGCCCGCTCGCGGTCGGAGGAGACGAGCGACCACGGCTCCTGCTCGGCGACGTACTGGTTCGCGAGTGAGCTCGCGCGCATCGCCTCCGCGATCGCCGCCCGGAAGCGAGCCTGCTCGATCAGCGAGCCGACGGAGTCGAACGCCGCCTCGACTCCCGCGAGGACACGACGGTCGTCGTCGGTCAGCTCACCCGGCTGCGGCACCTCGCCGAAGTTCCGGTACGCGTTCACGAGCGTCCGGTTGACGAGATTGCCCCAGTTCGCGAGCAGCTCGTCGTTCGACCTGCGGACGAACTCGTCCCAGGTGAAG
>DASSGL010000206.1:0-3085 GCA_035693525.1 Gaiellaceae bacterium
GGGCGGTGCCCTTCTCGTCGAGCTCGAGGAGTGAGCGTCGAAGGCTAGGCGAGCTTCCAGCGGCGAAGCGTCTTCACCGGCACGGAGCGGTGCGCCTTCGGAAGCCTGAGGAGGCGGCGGATCATGCTTCTTGTATCGGCGACACAGGGGGCCGGCTAAACCCAAAGGCCGCAACCAGGTTGCTCAGCAACCTGGTTGCGGGTGCTTGGAGCGCGATGCGACGACCGCAACCTGCCTGAAGGCAGGTTGCGAAGAGCTGCCACGTTGCCCGTTCTCGCAACCAGGCTTCAGCCTGGTTGCAATCGTCGACCTCGCCCGCGCGGCGCGACGACGCGAAGAGCTGCCACGTTGCCTGTTCTCGCAGGCTTCAGCCTGGTTGCGGTCGTTGACCTCGCCCGCGCGGTGCGACGACCGCAACCTGCCTAAAGGCAGGTTGCAAAAGGCACGTTGCCTGTTCTCGCAACCAGGCTTCAGCCTGGTTGCGGTCGTCGACCTCGCTCGCGCGGCGCGACGACTGCAACCTGCCTGAAGGCAGGTTGCGAGGTAGCGAGGCTCAGAAGAGCTTCTGGAGCTTCATCGCGGCGCCCATGTCGCCCTTGATCTTCAGCTTGCCGGTCATGTAGGCGCTCGTGGGGTTCTGCTCGCCCGTGACGATCTTCTCGAACGTCTCCTTCGAGGACGAGATGACGGCGTCGGCGTCTCCACCACCCTCGCTCACCGTGACCTTGCCGTTGTCGACGTCGACCTTCCACTGACCGGCTCCGTCGATCTCGAAGACGTACGAGTTCGTCATTCCGGCCGTCTTCGACGGGTCTGCCCGGGACTCGAGGGACTGGAAGAACTCCTGCACGCTGTCCGGCATCTCAGCTCCTTGGGGGTCGGATCTCCGCGCACTCTAGATAGCCTTGCCGCGCCGTGGCAGTCCCTATCGAGATCGCGCTACCCGGGCGGACGCACGTCGACGCCCTCGCACTGCCCGTCGCGCAGCCTCTCTCCGGGGAGGGCGCGCGCATCGTCGACGAGAAGCTCGGCGGGCGGCTCGCGAGGCTCGTCGAGAGCGGAGAGCTCCGGGGCGAGCGAGGCGAGGCGCTCCTCCTGTACCTGAACGGCGAGCTCGACGCGCCGCGGCTCGTCGCCGCGGGGCTCGGCAAGCGCGACGAGGTCGACGCCGACGCGCTTCGCACCGCGGCAGCCGCGGCGGCGCAGTCGCTCGCGCGTGTCGGCGGCACCGTCTGCTGGCTGCTCGACGAGAGCCTGCCGCTGCCGCTGCCCGACCAGGCTCGCCCCCTCGTCGAGGGGACGATCATCGGCGGATACACGCCCGGCCTGTGGAAGA
Source organism: Gaiellaceae bacterium (assembly GCA_035693525.1). Classification (GTDB taxonomy): domain Bacteria; phylum Actinomycetota; class Thermoleophilia; order Gaiellales; family Gaiellaceae; genus Palsa-739. The sequence continues at coordinate 1,337 of DASSGL010000206.1, forward strand.
CGCAGAACCCCGAGGCGCAGGCGCGCGCGATCGAGCGCATCGTGGTCGGCCACTTCGAGACGGAGGACCTGCGAGAGGCGGCCGAGCAGGCGGCGCTCCTCGCGGAGCGGACGAATCGGGCGCGCGATCTCGCGAACATGCCGCCCAACGAGCTCACCCCGCAAACCCTCGGCGAGCACGCGCAGGCGCTCGCCGCCGAGCACGAGCATCTCGAAGCCGAGATTCTCGGCCCGCGCGAGATGGACGACCTCGGCATGGGCGCGCTCGCGGCAGTCGGGCGCGGCAGCCACAACGAGCCCCGCCTGATCGTCCTTCGCTACACGCCGCCTGACGTCACGCGCGATATGACGCTCGGCCTCGTCGGCAAGGCGATCACCTTCGACGCCGGCGGAATCTCGCTCAAGCCGGCATCGAAGATGGAGGACATGAAGGGCGACATGGCGGGCGGAGCCGGCACGTTGCACGGAATCGGAGCAGTCGCCGCCCTCGGGCTCCCGGTCCGCGCGATCGCCCTCCTCGCAGCGGCCGAGAACCTCCCGAGCGGCCACGCCTTCCGCCCCGGCGACATTCTCAGGGCCGCCAACGGGAAGACGATCGAGATCGTCAACACCGACGCCGAAGGACGCCTGGTCCTCGCAGACGCCCTCTGGTACGTGCGGCGGGAAGGCGCGACGCACGTGCTCGACCTCGCGACGCTGACGGGAGCGATGGAGCTCGCGCTCGGCGATCTCTACGGCGGCCTCTTCGCGAACGACGACGAGTGGCGCGACCGCATCCTCGGCGCCGCCGATCGCAGCGGCGACCTCGCCTGGCCGTTTCCGCTGCATCCGCGCTATCGCCGGTATGTGGACTCCACGTTCGCCGACCTGAAGAACGGCTCGACCCTCCGTCAGGGATCGCCGGTGCTTGCCGCGAAGTTCCTGCAGGAGTTCGCCGGCGACGGCCCCTGGGCGCACATCGACATGTCGAGCCCCGGGTTCCTCGAGCGGTCGCGCGGGGACTACTACCGGGTCCCGGGCGGCACCGGGTACGGCGTACGCTTGATCGCGGAGCTTGCCCGCTCCCTCGCATGAACTTCGAGCTGACCGACGAGCAGGAGCTGCTGCTCCGTACGGTGCGCGATTTCGCGGAGTCGCGCGTTGCGCCCGTCGCGGAGGAGATCGACCGTGAAGAGCGGTTCCCGTACGAGCTCGTCTCGGAGATGGCGGCCCTCGGGCTGATGGGCATCCCGATCCCGGAGGAATTCGGCGGCTCGGGCGGCGACACGGTCTCGTACGCGATCGCGATCGAGGAGCTGACGAGGGTCGACTCGTCGGTCGCGATCACCGTCGCAGCTCACACCTCCCTCGGGACGATGCCGATCTACCTCTTCGGCGACGACGCGCAGAAACGGGAATGGCTTCCGCAGCTCGCGTCAGGCGACAAGCTCGCCGCGTTCGGGCTGACGGAGCCGAGCGCCGGCTCCGACGCAGGCGCAACCCGTACGAGAGCCGAGCTTCGCGACGGTAGCTGGGTCGTGAACGGGTCGAAGATGTTCATCACGAACGCGGGCACCGCGATCACCGCGTGCGTGACCATCACGGCAGTCACCGACGAGGGCGAGATCTCCAACATCATCGTCCCGAACGGGACTGCGGGCTACGAGATCTCGCCGCCGATGCGCAAGCTCGGCTGGCGCGCGTCCGACACGCGCGAGCTCGCGTTCAAGGACTGCACGGTTCCGAAGGGAAACCTGCTCGGCCCGCGCGG
>DASSGL010000207.1:0-2838 GCA_035693525.1 Gaiellaceae bacterium
TCGGGGGAAGGCTCTCGAACGCGGTCGGCTCGAAGGTGCCGCTCGTGCTCGGATCGATCCTCACCACGATCGCCTTCGGCGTCCTCGCGACCGCAGGCTCGCGGTGGGAGATCTACGTCGCCGCGACGCTCGTCGGCGCCGGTGTCGGCTTCGCCTTCGCGTCCATGGCGAACCTGATCGTCGAGGCGGTTCCGCGCGAGCAGACCGGCGTCGCGACGGGCATGAACACGATCGTCCGCACGATCGGCGGGGCGATCGGAGCGGAGATCGCCGCCAGCGTTCTCGCCGGGCACGTTCTCTCTAGTGGCGAGCCGTCGAAGCACGGCTACACGCTCACCTTCTGCACCTGCGTCGCCGTGCTCGTGGTCGGCGTGCTCGCCTCGCTCGCGGTTCCCGGCCGCAGGCGAGGCTCCGCGCAGCCGCTCGAGCTCGACCGGGCTGTCGCAACCGACTCGAGGAAGGCAGCATGACGCGAGATGGACACGGTCGTCCTCCGCGGCGGGATCGAGGTCGAGGACCCGCTCGACCTCGCCCTCGAGTTCCTCGCTGCCTATTCGAGCCGTGAGGGCCACGACTCGTCGGGGCCGGCGTCGTTCGACGAGAGCGACCTCAGGCGTGCGAACCGAGGCGGTGCCCGCATCTCGGCGGTCGAGATCGCGGGCATCCTCGAACGGCGCGACGAGATCGAAGACGCCCTGAGCACGATCCGGCCTGACGCGTCACTCGCTGCCGCGACCACGTCGGTGCCGTGGACCTCGCTGACGCGTTTGTTCGAGGCCTTCGGCGACATTCGCGGCGTCGGCTTCTCGAAGATGGCGAAAGCTCTGCACCCGAAACGGCCGGCGCTCATTCCGATGCTCGACAGCGTGGTCCAGACGTACCTGACCGCGGACGATCCCGTGGCCGACGGGGCGAAATCGTTCGGCGAGCGAGCCACAGCGCTCGTCCGTTTGTACAAGCGCGATCTGGACCGCAATCGCTCGGTGCTGCACGCCGTCCGGCGAGAGCTCGCGAGCCGGGGACACCGGCTGAGCGAGGTGCGAATCCTCGACGTCGTGATCTGGTCGGTCTTCGCCCCGCGCTGATCGACCGAAGCGACCGGCAACCAGGCTGAAGCCTGGTTGCAAAAAAGCTACGTTCGCTCTCGTGTGTGCGTCGGAGATCCGCGAGCTGGCCCGCGAGCGCCTCGGCTTCGAGCGGCTCCGGCCGGGTCAGCTTCCCGCCGTGGCGGCCGCGGTCGAGGGACGCGACGTGCTCGCAGTCCTGCCGACGGGCGGTGGCAAGTCGGCGATCTACGAGCTCGCAGGGCTGTTGCGAGCCGGGCCGACGGTGGTCGTATCGCCGCTGATCGCGCTCCAGGACGACCAGCTCGCGCATCTACACGCCGCAGGCCTGCACGCGATCGTTCTCAACTCGCAGCAGTCGGCCGGCGCACGTGCGGCGTCCCTCGTGGCGGCGTGTGAATCCAGCACCTTCGTCTTCCTCTCGCCGGAGCAGCTGTCGAACGCGCAGACACGGGAGGCGCTCGCCCGCGCGCGGCCCGGGCTCTTCGTCGTCGACGAAGCGCATCTGATCAGCCAGTGGGGTCGCGACTTCCGCACCGACTACATGCGTCTCGGCGCCCAGGTCGAGGCCCTCGGACGGCCAGTGTGCCTCGCATTGACCGCAACCGCTGCTCCGCCCGTGCGGCAGGAGATCTGCAAGCGGCTCGGGCTCCGCGATCCCGAGGTCGTGATCGGGAACTTCGACCGGCCCCACATCGAGCTCTCCGTCGATCGTGTCCGCTCGATCGAGGAGAAGCACCGCGAGATCGAACGCGCGGCGGCCGAGCTCGCGGGCCCGGGAATCGTCTACGCCGCCACCCACGCCGACGCGGAGGACGCGAGGGCCGTGCTCGCGGCGGCCGGTCAGCAGGTGACGCTCTACCACGCCGGTCTCCCGGCACGAGCGCGGCACGAGGCGATGACGGCATTTCTCGACGGCTCGGCTCGGATCGTCGCGGCGACGGTGGCGTTCGGGATGGGTATCGACAAGCAAGACGTGCGGTGGGTGCTGCACGTCGACCCGCCCTCCTCGCTCGACGCCTATTACCAGGAGCTCGGGCGCGCGGGCCGCGACGAGGAGGCGGCGGATGCGCGCCTGCTGTATCGACCCGAGGACTTCGCGATGGCTCGGCATCTGACTGCGCGCGGTGTCGCCACCGGCGTCGTCGCGCAGGTCGCGGCTGAGCTGGCGACCGACAACCGCGTCGACGTGAACGGGCGGCGTCTCACGGCCGCGCTCGTCCGGCTCGTCGATCTCGGCGCAGCCGTGTGGGACGCCGACGGAAACGTGCGCTGGACCGGAGCGTTGAGCGTGGCCGAGACGATCGCGGCATCGGAGGCCGAGACGAATCGGGAGGACGAGGTGGAGCGGTCGCGGCTGGAGATGATGCGCCGCTACGCCGAGCACACGAGCTGCCGCCGGTCGTTTCTCCTGTCCTACTTCGGTCAGGACTACCCCGGGCCCTGCGGTCACTGCGACAACGATCGCCGACACGACGCAAGGGAGAGAGGAAGCGAGCCGTTCGCCGTCGGTGCACGCGTGGCGAGCGACCGCTGGGGCGAAGGCACCGTCCAACGCTACGACGGCGATCAGCTGACCGTGCTCTTCGACGACCACGGCTATCGCGACCTGCTGTTGCAGCTCGTGGTCGAGCGAGGGCTCCTGCGGCCTGCCTAGCACTGTGTTTTGCCACACCTCGGCTCGGCGTGACTGGTTCTCGACGACGCGGGTATGCACGGTCGAACGGGCGGCGACGAGAAGGAGGTGTGATGACGGCGAGGCTGCGCATGCTCA
>DASSGL010000208.1:0-12675 GCA_035693525.1 Gaiellaceae bacterium
CGGCAGCGACACGAGGATCCGTGCGCCCTCGCGGTCCGGCGAGCGCGCGAGGCCCACGGCGGACGGCGGCAGCCCGGCATCTGAGAGCGCCGGCCGAAGGACCTCGTCGACGAGCACGGTCACGGTGCGAAGCGCCGCGCCGCCGGTGCGAAGCACCGCCGCGTTGAGCGACTTGAGGAGCTGGCCGGCGACGTCGAGCGCGACGTTCGGCCGTGCCTCGAAGTTCGCGCCGACGGCGCCGATCGGGATCCGCCGCACGGAGACGCGAAGGCCGTTGTCGAGCTGCCAATCGTCCTCCTCGCGCTCGAGCGGGGGCAGCGTCGCGAGCTGCGCGAGCTGCTCGGCGAGCCCGTCGATGCGCCGGTCGTCGAGGCGGAGCCGGTCGAGCGAGCCCTCGTCGAGACCTGCGGCGTTCTCGACATCCGCGGCGTTCGCCTCCGCGATCGCGGCACGTCGGGCGTCGACGAAGTCGGCCGCGCGCTCGAGCGCGCGCGTGACGGCGTCGTCCTCGAGCAGCGGAACTGCCGCGGCGGCGGCGGCCGCTTCGCGCTCGAGCTCGTCACGCAGGGGCATGCGGTTCAGGTGTCGACTCCGTGCTCATCCCGTGTTCCTCAACGCCGCCGCGATGCCCGCGATCGAGCGCAGCAGCGGCTGCTCGGCGGCCTCGTCGCCGGCGCGGTAGCGGCGGAGGAGCTGTACCTGGATCGCGTTCATCGGATCCACGTACGGGTTGCGCAGGCGCACGGACCGCTGCACGACGGGGTGCCGCTCGAGCAGCTCGTCCGCCTCGACGATCTCGAGCACGGCGCTCACCGTGCGCGCGTGCTCGTCCGCGATCGACGGCCACAACGAGTCGTCGGCGACGAGCGTCAGGTAGCCCGTCGCGATCTCGATGCTCGACTTGGCGAGCGTCATCTCGACGTTTTGCACGAGCGTGCGGAAGAACGGCCACTCGCGGTAGAGCCGCCGCAGCTCGCCGGCGTCGGCCGCCTCGAACGCCGTCCCACAGCCGAACCACGACGGCAGCAGGCAGCGATTCTGCGTCCACGCGAACACCCACGGGATCGCGCGCAGCGAGTCGAGATCGTCCTGACCCTCGGGGCGGCGCGCCGGCCGCGAGCCGATGTTCAGGAGCGCGAGCTCGTCCACCGGCGTGAACGCGCGGAAGAACGGGAGGAACCTCGGATCGTCGACGAGCATGCGATAGGCCTCACGCGAGCGCTCGGCGAGCTCGGCGACGAGCTCCGTCTCGACGTCTTCGGGCTCCGGGAACGCGGCGAGGAGCGTCGCGGCGAGCGCCGATTCGAGGTTGTGCCGCGCCAGCCCCGGCAGGCCGTACTTGAACGCGATCGTCTCCCCCTGCTCGGTGATCTTCAGATGCCCGGGCGGCTCACCCTGCGGCTGCGCGAGGATCGCGGCGTACGTCGGGCCGCCGCCTCGGCCCGCGCTGCCGCCCCGGCCGTGGAACACGGTCAGCTCGGCGCCGCGCCTGCGCGCGACGCCGGCGAGCGCGACGAGCGCGCGGCGGATCTCCCACTGCGCGGCGAGATAGCCCGCGTCCTTCGCGGAATCCGAGTAGCCGACCATGACCTCGCGGCAGCCCGACGTGTCGAGCAGCTCCTCGTAGATCCGCGGCGCCGCACGAAGCGCCTCGACGGACTCGAAGAGCGGCACGAGCGAGAGCGGCTCGTCCGTGAGCTCGCGGACGCGAAGCACGTCGTCGGCCGAGGTGGTGCCCGAGACGATGACGGTGTCGAGCGCCTGCGGCCCGTGCCGGCGTCGCGCGTCGGCGACGGCGGCGAAGAGGTCGCGGACACGCGGCTCCGGGTCGACCAGGTCACGCGCATGGACGCGCACGTCGAGCTTCGCCAGGTGCAGGCCGAAGAGCTCCACGCGGCGCCGGAGCGAGGCGAGCGGCCCGTCCGCGATTCGCGCACCGCGGTTCGCCCGCAGGCTGCGATCGAGGAGCGCGAGATCATTGCCGAAGCGGTCGGCCGACTCGTACGCGTCGGCGGCGAGCCGCCGCCACATGAACGAGAGCTTCCGGCGATACGGCTCGTCGAGGTTCTGATCGCCGATCTCGGCCGCGTACTCCGGCAGCTCGCGCTCGTCGCGTGCGATCGAGTCGGTCAGCTCTCCGTCGACCGGGACGATTCGCGAGGAGACTCCGGTCGCCGCTGCGAGCGCGCGCACCTCCGCGCGATAGCGCTCGCGCAGGAGCGTCCGCGCGCGCTCGAGCGCCTCGCGCACCGTGTCGGCGCCCGCGTTGGGGTTGCCGTCTGCGTCGCCGCCGATCCATGTGCCGAAGCGAAGCGGCGGCGGCGCGTCAGGCAGGTGCGAGCGATACTCCGCGAGGAGCTGCTCCGCCGCGTCGATCAGGCTCTGCTCGAAGAACCAGAGGCCGTTCCGGATCTCGTCGACCACCCGCGGCCGCCGCGAGCGAACCTCGTCGGTCTGCCAGAGCATCGTGATCTCGGTCGCGAGCTGGGACTCGATCTCGTCGCGGCGATCGGGCGAGAGCAGCGGATCGTCGAGCTCGGCGAGCAGCGCGCCGATGCGCAGGTGCGCCGTCAGCACGGTACGCCGCGCCGCCTCCGTCGGATGCGCCGTCAGCACGAGCTCGAGCGAGACTCGCCGCTCGAGCTCCGCCGGCGGCACGCCTTCGAGCTTCGCGAACGACGTCGCGAGTGACTCGTCGCGCACCCGCTCCTCGTGGGCGTACGCGCGACGGCGGCGGATGCGGTGCTGCTGCTCGGCGACGTTCGCGAGCTGGAAGTAGGTCGCGAAGGCGCGCAGCACGCTTGCCTGCCGCGCCAGCGGCAGCTCGGCGACCGCAGCGGCGAGATCGTCCTGCGGCGCGCCGGCGCGCGCGGCCCGCGACAGGCCGCGCACGCGCTCGACGTCTTCGAGGAGGCTCTGGTCCTCCTGCTCGACGAGCACCCGCCCGAGCAGGTCACCGAGCAGACGGACATCGCGCCGAAGCGGCGCGTCCGTCGACTCGTCGGTACGAACGGCCATTGCCGAAGCGTACGGAGCCGCCCCGAGGGCGGCTCCGTCAATGTGCCGTTACGCGGCTTCGAGAGCGGGCGTCTCTTCGATGACGTCGGTCGCCACGTCGAGGTCGGAGCGGCGCACCACGAGGAGCGCGACGAGGATGCCGGCGAGTGCGACCCCGGCGGCTGCCATGAACGCCGCCTGGAAGCCGTCGGTCAGCGCCGCGTCCCTCAGCGTTCCGGACACGATCGAGCTGTGGGTCGTCGAGGTCGCGATGGCCGAGAGCGCGGCGATGCCCAGTGCGCCCCCGATCTGCTGCGACATGTTGATCAGCCCCGAGGCGAGCCCGGCCTCCGCCGGCTCCACACCCGCGAGCGCGGCGATCGAGATCGGCACGAACGAGAAGCCGAGCCCGACTGCGATGAGCAGCAACCCAGGCAGGAGATCACCGAGATACGAGCCGCCGGCGGACACCTGGGTGAAGTAGATGAGACCCGCCGAGAGAGCGGTCATCCCGCCGACCAGCACCGGCTTGACGCCGACGCGCGTGACGAGCTGTGCCGCGAGGGCCGACCAGAAGATCGCCGTGCCGGCAACCGCGAGATACGCCACTCCCGTCTTCATCGCCGAGTAGTGGAGCACCTGCTGCATGTACAGAGTCAGCATGAGGAACATCGCGAAGATCGCCGTGCCGAGGATCAGCCCGGCGACGTTCGCTCCGACGACCGTGCGAAGCCGGAAGATCGAGAACGGAACGAGCGGCTCCGAGTTTCGCGCTTCCCACGCCGCGAACGCGGCGAGGATGACGAGGGACGCGGCGAAGAGCGCGATCGTCTCGACCGAGCCCCAGCCGTTCGAGTTCGCCTGGGTGATCGCATAGACGAGCGTGACGAGCCCGCCGGTGACGAGAGCTGCCCCCGGCAAGTCGAACGTCTTGATCCGCGCGTCGCGGCTCTCGGTCAGGAGAATCGGCGCGAGCGCCAGCCCGATCAGGCCGACGGGGACGTTCACGAAGAAGATCCAGTTCCAGCTCAGCAGCTCCGTCAGGACGCCGCCGAGCAGCACGCCCGCGACCGCGCCGAACGCCCCGACGCCGCCCCAGGCGCCGAGAGCCGTGTTGCGCTCCTTCCCCTCGGCGAACGTCGTGGTCAGGATCGAGAGCGCCGCCGGCGTGATCATCGCCGCACCGAATCCCTGCAGCGCGCGGGCGCCGATCAGCGATCCCTCGCTCCAGGAGAGACCGGAGAGGAGCGATGCGCCGGTGAAGACGACGAGGCCGACGACGAACACGCGTCGCCTTCCGATCAGATCTGCGACGCGGCCGCCGAGCAGGAGGAAGCCGCCGAAGAGCAGCGCGTATGCGCTGACGACCCACTGGAGATTCGCCTGAGAGAACCCGAGGTCGGTCTGGATGGACGGAAGAGCGACGTTCACGATCGCGATGTCGAGCACGACCATGAACTGCACGCCGAGGAGCAGTGCGAGCGCGTACCACTTCCGCCGGGTTGCTTCGATCATGGTGTCGTCCTTTCACTCATGTAGCGTCAGCTGGCGACTTTACAGCACCAACTTCCTTTTTGCAAGTTCTTACTTGCTGACCGGAAGAAATCCGGTTACACTGAGGACGAACGATGGGACGGAAATTCGACCAGTACTGCCCTATGGCGCACGCTCTGTCCCTGGTGGGGGAGCGCTGGTCGCTCCTGATCGCACGCGAGCTCCTGCAGGGGCCCAAGCGGTACACCGACCTCTTGAACGGCCTGCCCGGGATCGGAACCAACATCCTGGCTGCGAGGCTCCGCGAGCTCGAGGACTGCGGCGTCGTGCAGAAGCGGCGGCTGCCGCCGCCCGCGGCGTCGACCGTCTACGAGCTGACCGAGTACGGCAGCGGGCTCAGCGAGGCGCTGTACGCGCTCGCACGCTGGGGAGCCCGGACGCTCGGCCCGCCCCGCGCCGACGACGTGCTCTATCCGGAATGGGGCGTCAACGCGTTTCCCGCGCTCTTCGACGCAGAGGCCGCGCGCGGGCTTACCGAGACGTACGTGCTCGAGATCGACGACGACGTCTTCACCGCGCGAATCGTCGACGGCCGTCTCGAGACGACGCTGGGCGCGGCCGACGACGCCGACCTCACGATCGAGCTGGACATGGAGACGTTCTTCGCTCTGACCGGCGGCGAGCTCGAGCCGCGCGCGGCAGTGGAGAGCGGCCGGGCGCGCATCGAAGGCGAGGTCGAAGCGGTGGAGCGCTGCTTCCGCGTCCTGAGCCTCGCGCCTCGCGTCGGCGCCGCGGCGTAGTCAGCAGGCGTTCTGGCGCTGCCGGCCGCGAGGCCGCACGGGGAACCCGGCGGCCTCGATGGCGGCGTTCCAGCTGCCGAAGACGCGCGCGACCGTCTGCCGCGAGGGGTGGTTCTCCCCGGCGTGGTCCCACTCGCTCGTCACCGGCGTGCGGCTGTGCTTGCGGTACCAGAGCGTGATCGCGTAGACGATCGTCTCCGGTGTCCAGCGGAAGCCGGTGCGCGGTCCGGTTCTCACGCGGCCACGCCCAGCGTCTCGAGGATGAGCTCGGCATCCGGCTCGACCACCACCGGCTCGAGCCGGTCGGCGACGAGACCCGGCGTCTTCAACCCGTCTCCCGTGACGAGCAGGACGACGCGATCGTCGGCGCCGAGCTCTCCACGGCGCACGGCTTCCCGCAACGCGCCGAGCGTGACTCCCGGGGCCGTCTCGCCGAAGATTCCCGTCGTCTCGGCCAGAAGCGCGACGTTGTCCGCGATCTCGTCCTCGGGGACGGCGTACACGCCCCCGTTCGAGGCGCGGGCCGTCGATACCGCGAGCTCGCCGTCCGCCGGACTGCCGATCGCGAGCGAGCGCGCAACCGTGTCGGGTCGTACGGGCTTCAGCTTGTCGCCGTCGGCGAACGCGCGGGCGACGGGAGAGCATCCTTCGGCCTGGCCGCCGACGAGCCGCGGTGGTGCGCCGTCGACGAGACCCAGCTCGCGCAGCTCGGTGAAGGCCTGGTGCACCTTCGTGAAGAGGGAGCCGGAGGCGATGGGAGCGACGACCGCGTCGGGCAGCGTCCAGTCGAGCTGCTCCGCGATCTCGAAGCCGACGGTCTTCGATCCTTCGGCGTAGTACGAGCGCAGCTGGACGTTCACGAACGCCCAGTCGAGCTCGAAGGAGAGCTCGACGGTGAGGCGGCTGCAGTCGTCGTAGCTCCCTTTTACCGCGAAGATCCGCGCGCCGAAGATCGACGTCGCGATGAGCTTTTCCGGCTCGAGGTCGGCCGGGCACAGAACCGCTGCCTCGATCCCCTCCGCGGCGGCGCGCGCAGCCACCGCGTTCGCCAGGTTTCCCGTCGAGGAGCAGGCGAGCGTCGTTCGGCCGAGCTCGAGCGCCTTCGCGGCCGCTACCGAGACGACGCGGTCCTTGAACGAGTGCGTCGGGTTCGCGGTGTCGAGCTTCAGCCAGAGCTCGCCGACACCCACCGCATCCGCGAGGCGCGGTGCGCGGACGAGCGGCGTCCACCCCGCGGGCAGGCGCTGCTCGGCCGGCGGCGCCACCGGCAGCAGCGGCGCGTAGCGCCAGAGCGATTGCGGCCCGGCCGCGATCGTCTCCCGGGTCACCGTCCGCCGCTGTTCCTCGCGGTCGTACTGCGGATCGAGTGGGCCGAAGCAGCGGGCGCACACGCCGATCGGATCGAGCGGGTACTCCGTCTCGCAGATGCGGCACCGAAGCGCTGTGGCGGGCATGTCGTTCTCCTTTCGTCCTTCGCTCGACATCCTCCGGGTCGCTGCGCGACCCGCCGGGCTTGGCACCACGCGCCCTCTGTCTGTGGGGGGCAGGTTGCCGAGGCTTCACAGGGCCGGTTCCCTCTGCCTCTCTCGATGCGGAGCGGGACGTTGCCCGTCTCCTTTTCGAACTATACGGACCGAGGCAGGCCTGCGCGACCGCATCTCCGGTTTTGAGACAGTGCTCCGATGCCCGAGGACCACTTCGGCGAGCAGGTCGCCGAGCGATACGACGACTCGGAGGCGGGGATGTTCGACCCGTCGGTCGTCGAGGCAGCCGTCGACTTCCTCGCGGAGCTCGCGGGCGACGGCGCGGCACTCGAGCTGGGCATCGGCACGGGCCGGATCGCGCTGCCGCTCGCCCGCCGCGGCGTTCGGGCGCACGGGATCGACCTCTCGGAGGCGATGCTGGCGAGGCTGCGCGCGAAGCCGGGCGCCGAGGAGATCTGCGTCACCGTCGGCGACTTCGCGTCGGCGACCGTCGGCGGCACGTTCTCGCTCGCGTACCTCGTCTTCAACACGATCGAGAACCTGACGTCGCAGGACGAGCAGGTCGCGTGCTTCCGCAACGTCGCGGCCCATCTCGAGCCCGGCGGCTGCTTCGTGATCGAGGTGGGCGTGCCCGACCTGCGGCGACTGCCGTACGGCGAGCGGTTCGTGCTGTTCGACGTGAGCGGGACGCACGTCGGCATCGACGAGTACGACGTCGCGAACCAGGGCCTCGTCTCCCACCACTTGCACGCCGTCGACGGGCGCTTCGAGCGCTCGTCCGGGCCGTTTCGCTACGTCTGGCCGTCCGAGCTCGACCTGATGGCGCGGCTCGCCGGCCTCACGCTGCGCGAGCGCTGGAGCGGCTGGAAGCGCGAGCCGTTCACGAGCGAGAGCAGGAAGCACGTGTCCGTCTGGCAGAGGCCCGCTTCCTAGCCGAAAAAAGAACCAAAAAGCGGTGTCAGACACCGCCTTCGGCGGAGTCGGACACCAATAACCGGAAGATGGGCTTGCCGTCGTCCGGCCCATGCCGCACACTCCCGGGCAGGCCACCGCCGCCCCGAAGCGGCGGAGGCCGGGCGCTGAAGCCCGTGGGACGGAGTCCCGCGGGCTTTTTTCGTGGACCGACAGACGGAGGTGGTTCTGAGATGACGAAGCACGACCTGCTGATTGCCGCGAGCACCATCTGGGTGGTCGTCACCGCCGTGCTCGTGATGTTCATGCAGGCGGGCTTCGCGTTCCTCGAAGCCGGCCTGACCCGGATGAAGAACGCGGGCCATATCGCCGGCAAGAACGTCCTGATCTTCGGCCTCTGCTCGCTCGTCTACTACATGGTCGGCTTCGGCCTCGCGTTCGGCGACGGCGGCTGGTTCGCCGGCAACGCCGGCTTCTTCCCGTCGGTGCACGAGCTCGTCGCGGTCGGCAAGGCCCCGTTCGACTGGTTCTCCGAGATCCCGGGTGCGGCCGGCTACCTGTTCGAGGTCGTCTTCGCAGGCGTCTCGCTAGCGATCGTCTGGGGCGCGATGGCGGAGCGCGCGAAGCTCTGGGTCTACTTCGTCTTCGGGATCTACTTCACGATCACCTACTCGATCGTCTCGCACTGGATCTGGAGCCCGCACGGCTGGCTCTTCGCGAAGGGGATGCAGGACTTCGCGGGCTCGACGGTCGTCCACTACCAGGGCGCGCTCGCCGGTCTCGCCGGAGCGCTCATTCTCGGGCCGCGCATCGGCAAGTTCGGCAAGGACGGCAGGGCCAACCCGATTCCAGGCCACAACATCCCGTATGCCGTCCTCGGCACGATCATCCTCTGGTTCGGCTGGTTCGGGTTCAACCCCGGCTCGACGCTCTCCGTCGACTTCGGCGGCGTCGGCTACTTCGCCTACGTGGCGCTGACGACGAACATCGCCGCCGCCGCGGGTGCGGTGGCCGGGATGCTGATCGCGTGGCTGAAGCTCGGCAAGCCCGACATCTCGATGATGCTGAACGGCGCGCTCGGCGCGCTCGTGGCCATCACCGCCGCCTCGGGCTTCGTGGCCCCGTGGGCGGCGATCGTGATCGGCGCCGGCTCGGGCCTGATCGCGGTCTTCGGCGTGATCGCGGTCGAGCGGATCGGCATCGACGATCCGATCGGCGCGGTGGCAGTGCACGGGATGTCGGGCGTCTGGGGAACGCTCGCGTGCGGCCTCTTCGCGGTGCCCGTGCTCGCCTCGAACCTCGCCACCGGTCACAAGGGCCTCGTGTACGGCGGCGGCTTCCACCAGCTCGGCGTGCAATCGCTCGGCCTCGTCGCTGTCGGCGCGTTCACGTTCGGGACCTCGTTCGCCTGCCTTTGGGCGCTGAACAAGATCTGGGGCATCCGCGTCGATCCGAGCGTCGAGACGCAGGGCCTCGACGTCCACGAGCACGGAATGTGGGGCTACCCCGAGTTCTACATCCCGGTCCCGGGCGGCTACGGGACGGAGTCGCACGGGCACCTCAGCCATCCGCCGGCAGGGGTCTTCGCGGCGTTGACCCCGCCGGAGGTCACGCTCAGTGGCGAAACCGGATAACACGGTTGACGCGAGGCCCCGGGGGATCGATCCTCGGGGTCTCGATGTCGCGCACACCGAGCGCCTCGAAGACCGCCTTCGCGTTCGTCGCGCGCATTCGTCTGCGCTAGTCGGCCCCCCGCTCCGCCGCAGCCGACTAGCACCAGAGGCGGAGAGGCTCTGTCATCCCCCGGCACCAGGATGAAGCGTGTGAAGGCACCCCCACAATCGACCGGCCTGTACGACCCCGCATACGAGCACGACGCCTGCGGGGTCGCGTTCGTCGCCAAGCTCGACGCGGTGCCCTCGCACGAGACCGTCGTGCGGGCGTTGACGGCGCTCGCAAACCTCGAGCACCGCGGCGCCTCGGGCGCCGACGCCGACACCGGCGACGGCGCCGGGATTCTCGTCCAGGTCCCGGACGCGCTCTTCCGAGCCGAGCTCGGCGACGAGCTCCCGCCTCCCGGCGGATACGGCGTCGGCGTCTTCTTCCTGCCCCGAGACGAAGTCCGACGCCGCGAGCTCGAGCAGCTCGTCGAGCGGGTCGTCGCGGACGAAGGGCAACGCTTCCTCGGCTGGCGCGACGTTCCCGTCGACTGGAGCGTGCCCGGCACCGCGTCCTCGGCGGTCGCCCCGTGCATCCGGCAGGCGCTCGTCGGAGCGTCGCCCGCGCTGTCGCGCGAGCAGGACGCGTTCGAGCGGAAGCTCTACGTGATCAGGCGGCTGATCGAACGCGAGGCGGGACCCGATCTCGTCGTCCCGAGCCTCTCGACGCGCACGGCCGTCTACAAGGGGATGCTGACCGCTCCGCAGCTCGAACGCTTCTACCTCGACCTGCACGACGTCCGGTTCGAGACCGCCGTCGCGCTCGTGCACTCACGCTACTCGACGAACACGTTCCCGAGCTGGGAGCTCGCCCATCCCTACCGCCTGATCGCGCACAACGGCGAGATCAACACGCTGCAGGGCAACGTCAACTGGATGCGCGCACGCGAGTCGCAGCTCGCGTCTCACCTCTTCGGCGACGACCTCCGGAAGGTGCTGCCGGTCATCCGTCCCGGGGGCTCGGACACTGCGACCTTCGACAACGTGCTCGAGCTGCTCGTGCTCGCGGGCCGTTCGCTGCCGCACGCACTGATGATGATGATCCCCGAGTCGTTCGAGGATCGCGACGACATGTCGTCGGAGCTGCGCGGGTTCTACGCCTACCACCAGTGTCTGATGGAAGCGTGGGACGGCCCGGCGGCGATCGCGTTCACGGACGGCCGCGTCGCCGGCGCCACGCTCGACCGCAACGGCCTCCGCCCCGGGCGGTGGTACGAGACGCGCGACGGTTGGGTCGTGCTCGCGTCGGAGGCAGGCGCGCTGCCGGACGAGCCGGCCAACGTCGTGCGCAAGGGGCGCCTCCAGCCGGGCAAGCTCTTCCTCGTCGATCTCGCGCAGTCCCGCGTCGTCCCCGACGACGAGGTCAAGTCCCGCGTCGTCTCGAGGAAGCCGTACGCAGACTGGGTTGTGAGCGAGCAGCTGCGGCTCTCCCAGCTACCGGAGGCGCCGCCCGGGCCGAAGCCGACCGAGTCGCTGCGGACGCGCCAGCTGCTCTTCGGCTACGCACAGGAGGACATGAAGGCGATCCTCGCGCCGCTTGCCCGCAATGCCGAGGAGCCGGTCGGCTCGATGGGCAACGACACGCCCCTCGCGGCGCTCACCGGCCGCAAGCCGCTCCTCTACTCGTACTTCAAGCAGCTCTTCGCGCAGGTCACGAATCCGCCGATCGACTCGATCCGCGAGGCGATCGTGATGAGCGTCCGCGCGAGCGTCGGCTCCGAGCGGAACCTGCTCGACGAGACGCCCGAGCATGCGCGCCAGCTCGTGATCGACAACCCGATCCTGCTCGACTCCGAGCTCGAGCAGCTGCGGCGCGTCGACTCGCCCGTCTTCAAGTCGTGGACGATCGACACGACGTGGCCGGTCGCCGAAGGAGCCGACGGCCTCGAGCGAGCCGTGAATCGCATCTGCGACGAAGCGGGTGTCGCGCTCGCAGCCGGCGCGAACATCCTCATCCTCTCCGACCGAGGCGCGGGGCCCGATCGCGTGCCGATTCCCTCCCTGCTCGCGACGGGCTCCGTGCACCATCACCTCGTTCGCGAGGGTACGCGCCTACAGGCGGGAATCGTGGTCGAGTCGGGCGAGCCGCGCAGCGTCCACAGCATCGCGGTGCTGGTCGGGTACGGCGCAGCGGCCGTCAACCCGTACCTCATGCTCGAGACGCTCGTGGAGCTCGTCGAGCTCGGCTGGCTCCCTCCGGGGATGACGGCCGAGCAGGCGCAGCGGCGCGCCGCGAAGGGCATCGCGAAGGGCCTGCTGAAGACGATGTCGAAGATGGGGATCTCGACGATCCCGTCGTACTGCGGTGCGCAGATCTTCGAAGCCGTCGGTCTCGCGCCGGAGCTCGTCGAACGGCACTTCACCGGAACGTCGTCGCGGATCGGCGGCATCGGCATCCGCGAGCTCGCGGAGGAGTCGCTCGCGCGCCACGCTCGCGCGCACCCCGGGTCCGGAGCGTCGCTCCTGCCCGTGATCGGCCTGTACGCCTGGCGCCGCGACGGCGAGCACCACCACTGGAACCCCGAGACGATCTCGCGCCTGCAACATGCCGTGCGCTCGGGCTCGGCCGAGACGTACGAGCAATACTCGTCGGCCGTCAATGCGGAGAACGCGCGCCGCGCGACCCTGCGCGGCGCTTTCCGCTTTCGCACGACGGCGCCGATCCCGCTCGAGGATGTCGAGCCCGCGTCCGAGATCGTCAAGCGGTTCTCGACCGGCGCCATGTCACTCGGTTCGATCTCGCGCGAGGCCCACGAGACGCTGGCCGTCGCGATGAACACGATCGGCGGACGGTCGAACACGGGCGAAGGCGGCGAGGACCCGGTGCGCTACGGCGACGAGCGGCGCTCCGCGATCAAGCAGGTCGCGTCCGGTCGCTTCGGTGTCAACGCGCACTACCTCGCGAATGCCGACGAGCTGCAGATCAAGATCGCACAGGGTGCGAAGCCGGGCGAGGGCGGCCAGCTGCCGGGGCACAAGGTCGACGGCTACATCGCGAGCGTCCGGATGACGACGCCCGGCGTCGGGCTGATCTCGCCCCCTCCGCACCACGACATCTACTCGATCGAGGACCTGAAGCAGCTGATCTACGACCTGCGCTGCGCGAATCCCGGTGCGCGCGTCTCGGTGAAGCTCGTCGCCGAGGTCGGCGTCGGCACCGTCGCGGCGGGAGTCGCGAAGGCGGGAGCCGACCACGTGTTGATCTCGGGCCACGACGGCGGCACCGGCGCGGCGCCGCTCTCGTCGATCCTGCACGCGGGCATCCCATGG
>DASSGL010000209.1:0-7106 GCA_035693525.1 Gaiellaceae bacterium
CACCGCGCTCGACGTCGCGAAGCGGCTGATGGATTACGGCTTTCACCCGCCGACCATCTACTTCCCGCTCATCGTTCCCGAGGCGTTGATGATCGAGCCGACCGAGACGGAGACGAAGGAGACACTCGACGCGTTCTGCGATGCGATGCTCGCGATCGCCGTCGAGGCGGCCGAGGATCCACAGCTGCTCAAGGACGCTCCGCACAACCGACCGGTCAGGCGCCTCGACGAGGTGCGCGCTGCCAAGCAGCCGGTCGTCAAGTACGGCTTCGAGGGTCATCGCACGGCGGGCGCGGCCCACGAGCACGTGGGAGCCGAGGCGCACGAGCCGGCCTGACGAGGCCGCGTCCCTGCGCTTCGGAGCGTGGCCGCCGAAGCCACGTCTGGGGCCAGGCCCCGTGCCTGGACCGTCACCACTTCGTCGCGGCTGTGCAACCTGGCGCTGGACTCGCCCATCGCGATCGCTCGACGAGCGTCATTCTGGTTTCGACCTCTGAGGGTCTGCGAGCGTGCGCCGGCGGAGTTACTCTCGCGGGAGAGAACTCGCATAGATAAGGAGGAGTCATGACCACGAAGCCTCCGGCCGACGAGGTCGCGCCCGCGACCGCTGCGCTCCTCGAGCTCCTCGAGCGCGAGCGCGTCAGCGTCGAGCTGCTCCCGCACTCGCGGACGACGACCGCGGCGAGCGAGGCGAAGGCGCTCGGCATCGTGCCGCAGACCGTCGCGAAGACCGTGGTGCTCGAAGGCGAAGCGAGCAAGCTGCGCGCCGTCGTGCCCGCGTCGATGCACGTCGATCTCGTCAAGCTCGCGGAGCTCGCGGGGACACGCGTGCGCCAACTCACGGAGGACGAGCTCGCCGGCGAGTACCCCGAGTTCGAGCTCGGGGCGGTGCCGCCGTTCGGCGGTCCCGCGGGCGACCGCGTCGTCGTCGATCGCCACGTCACCGAGATGGACCACGTCGTGCTGGAGGGAGGCGTCCACGACGCGTCGCTCCGAATGGCCGCGGACGACCTCGTCGCCGTCGCGCACGCCGAGGTTGCCGACATCGCTCGGCCCTGACAGAGCGCCGGCCGGCCCCGCCAGCTGCGTGCGGACCGATTCGAGCTCCTGGCATCATGAGTGCGAGCTTCGACGGGGGATCGACGCGAACGTGATCGAGATCGGCCAAGCCCTCCGCGCGGCGCGCGAGCGCCAGGGTCTCGAACGGGCCGAGTTGGAGCGCCGGACGCACATCCGCTCGCGCTACCTCGGGGCGCTCGAGGACGAGCGCTTCGACGATATCCCGGGCCGCGCGTACGCGAAGGGCTTCCTGCGCGTGTACGGCGACGCCCTCGGGCTCGACGGAGTGCGGCTCGTCGACGAGTTCAACGAGCGGTATCCCGAGGTCAACCCGGTCGAGCTCGAGCCGCTTGCGCCGGCGCCCGTCTTCGGCGCCCGGCGTCGCCGCGGCTTTGCGCTCGCTGCGATCGCCGCGGGTGCGGCGGTTGCGATCGCCCTCGTCACGGCGCTCGCCTGGCCGTCGGGCGGCGGTCACCGCCGCGTGGGCCTTTCGACGCACCCGCCCGCCGCAAGCGCCGCCCGGACGGCGTCGCACAAGCCGGACCGCGCAGTGCCGAAGGTGACCGCCGTCGACACCGCCCATCTCACGCTTCGTGCGAGCGGCCCCTGCTGGGTCTCGATCAGGATCGGCTCGGCGACAGGTGCCACGCTCTACGAGGGAACGCTCGCCGCCGGTGGCGGTCTCCGCTACACGCTCGCACCGAGCCGGCCGCGGATCTGGATGCGTATCGGCGCACCGTGGGCCGTGACGATGGCGCTGAACGGCAAGCAGGAGAGCCGGCTCCTCACGGGCCCGGGAAACGTCGTCGTGACGCGCGCCGGCCTGAGAACGACGTAGAGCCTCAGCGCGCAGATGCCGGGGCCACGCGACGACGGGCCTTCGGCGCGGCCGCCAGCTGCCCGCAGGCGGCCTCGATGTCGCGCCCGCGCGTCAGGCGGACGGTCGCCGGCACGCGCGCGCGGTCGAGCTCCGCCTTGAACGCGCCGATGCGCTCGCGCGACGACCCGTCGTACATCCCGGTCGGGTTGTACGGGATCAGGTTCACCTTGAACCCCTCCGTACCGAGCAGAGCGCCGAGGGCACGGGCCTGCTCCGGCGAGTCGTTGACGCCCGCGAGCATCACGTACTCGACGAAGACGCGCCGATTCGTCGCCGCATAGTGCCGCCGGCACTCGCCGAGCACGTCGCGCAGAGGGTATTTCGCGTTCACCGGCATGATCTGAGAGCGGAGCTCGTCGTCGGGCGCATGCAGCGACAGCGCGAGCCGGATCGGCTCGTCGACCTCATCGACGAAACGCTTCAGCCCCGGCAGCCAGCCGACCGTCGAGATCGTCGTGCGCCGGTACGTGATCCCGAGCGCGGGCAGCCGCCGCGCAGCCCCGAGCACCTCGTCGAGGTTCAGCATCGGCTCGCCCATCCCCATGAAGACCGCGTGGTCGACCGGCTCCCGCCGGCGGAAGTGGAGAGCCTGGTCGAGGATCTCCGACGCGGTCAGGTTCCGGCCGAACGCCATCTGCCCGGTGGCGCAGAACGTGCACGTCAACGGGCAGCCGGACTGCGAGGAGAGGCAGAGGGAGCGGCGACCGTCGCGGTATCGCATCAGCACCGCCTCGACCGGATGGCCGTCGCGGGTACGGAAGAGCGTCTTCACGGTGCCGTCGCGAGACGTTCGCTCCGCTTCGACCTCGAGCGTCGAGAACGGGACCGTCGCCTCGAGCTCGTCGCGCAGTGCCCGCGGCAGGTTCGTCATGGCGCCGTACCCGGCCGCACCGCGCGCGGCCCATTCCCACACCTGCGCCTCGCGATATGCAGGCTCGCCGCGATCGGCCAGCACGGTCTCGAGCAACGTCAAATCCACGCGACCACGGTAGCGTCGGTAGCGTCTCGCGCGTGATCGATCTCCGCTCCGACACCGTGACCAAGCCGACGCCCGGGATGCTCGCGGCGATGGTCGCGGCCGAGGTGGGCGACGAGCAGTACCTCGAGGACCCGACCGTGAACGAGCTGCAACGCCGCATGGCCGCCTTGCTCGGCCAGGAGGCAGCGCTCTTCGTTCCGACGGCGACGATGGCGAACGAGATCGCGCTGCGCACGCAGACGACGCCGGGCTCGCTCCTCCTCGCGGAGGAGCTCACGCACGTGCTGCTGTACGAGGCCGGAGGCCCGGCGATCCATGCCGGGCTAGTCATGCGCGGGGTGCCCGCCGCGCGCGGCCGGGTGACACCGAGCCAGATCGCGGCCGAGGCCGACCTGGGACCGGGCGGGATCGTCGTCCTCGAGAACACCCACCGCGGCTCCGGAGGGCGCGTCTGGCCCGTCGACGAGTTCCGGGCGTCGGTCGATGCTGCTCGCGACCGCGGGGCGAAGGTGCACCTCGACGGCGCGCGGCTCTTCAACGCGTCGGTCGCTGTCGGCGTCGCGCCGTCGGAATGGGCGCGCCATGCCGACTCGGTCACGATCTGCTTCTCGAAGGGGCTCGGCTGCCCGCTCGGCGCGGTCGTGGCGGGCTCCCACGACTTCGTCGAGCGGGCGTGGACGAGCAAGTACCTCTTCGGCGGTGCGATGCGCCAGGCGGGCGTGGTCGCGGCCGCCGCGCTCTACGCGCTCGACGAGCACGTCGAGCGCCTCGCCGACGACCACCGCCGCGCCCGCCGGCTCGCAGAGGGCGTCGGCATCGATCCGGGCGACGTGGACACGAACTTCGTCCCCATCGACGATCCGGGCGAAGGCATCGAGCGCCTGCGGGAGCAGGGCGTCCTCGTGAGCGGCCTGCGTGCCGGCGTCCTTCGCGCGATCACCCACCTCGGCATCACCGACGCCGACGTCGACCAGGCGATCGGGTCGATCTCCCGCGCCTTCGGGGCGCCGTATGTCCGCGCCTGACACGCTCACGGCCGAGCTCGAGCGGCTCGTCCGTCGCGAGCAGCGCGACAAGCGGCTGCCCAGCCTCGCCGCGGCCGTTCTGCGCGACGGCGAGATCGCCTGGGAGACGGCTGTCGGCGCCGCCGACGTGACGGCGACGCTCGACGCGAAACCGGACACGCAGTACCGCCTCGGCTCGATCACGAAGACGTTCACCGCGGCCGCGATCATGCAGCTCCGCGACGCGGGCAAGCTCCAGCTCGACGATCCGCTCGACCAGCACGTCGAGGGCGCCGTTCACGCGCCGAGCCTGCGCCGCCTCCTCTCGCACACGTCCGGCATGCAGCGCGAGACGCAAGACGACGGCTGGCTCCAGCGCCGCTTCGCGACCGTGCCCGAGCTGCTCGAGACCCTCGACGCGGCCGAGCAGGTGCTGCCCGCCGGCGCGCGCTTCCACTACTCGAACCTCGCCTTCGCGCTTCTCGGCGTCGTCGTCGGGCGCGTCTCCGGCCTGCCGTACCGGCGCTACGTCGAGGAACGCCTGCTGCAGCCGCTCGGTCTCGCGCGCACGAGCTTCGACCCCGAGGAACCGGCGGCGACGGGCTATCTCGTGCAGCCGTACGTCGAGGGTACGTGGGTGGAGGCGCCGGTGGAGACGGGCGCCTGGATCGCGGCGGGCCAGCTGTGGGGCACTGTGGGCGACCTCCTGCGCTGGGCGGCGTTCCTCGCGAACCCTGACGAGTCGATCCTGAAGCGGGAGACGGTCGAGGAGATGCGCACGGTGCAGACGATCTCGGACCACGTGCGCTGGACGGCCGGGTACGGGCTCGGGCTGCAGCTCCTGCGCGACGGCGATCGCATCCTCGTCGGCCACAGCGGCGCGATGCCCGGCTTCATCGCCTCCCTCTTCTTCGCGCCCGTCGACCGCGTGGGCGTCGCGCTGCTCACGAACTCGAGCACCGCACGCTTGCGCGACTTGACGCTACAGCTCGTCGCAGCGACCGCAGACCGCTGGCCGGTGCCGCCCGAGCCGTGGCGCGTGGACGGGCCGGCGCCCGGCGATGTCCTGCCGCTGCTCGGCACGTGGTTCATGGAAGGCGACCCGCTCGTCTTCCGCTGGCGCGAGAACCGCCTCGAGGCGCAGTTCACGGATGCGGCCGACTGGGAGGAGCCGGCGGTGTTCACGCGCGAGTCCCCTGACCGCTGGCGCATCGTCTCGGGCTGGGAGCACGGCGAGGTGCTGCGCGTCGAGCCGGACCGGCTCGTGCTCGCCGGCTATCCGGTCACGCGCGAGCCGGGCGTTTGGAACACGTAGCCGTCAAGAGCCGAGCGAGCTCATCAGCTCGAGCACCTGCGGGGCGGTCGCGCCCTGCAGCTCCTGCACGATCAACCCGTCGGCGAGGAAGAGGATCCGGTCGGCGATCGCGGCCGCCCGCGCCTCGTGGGTCACCATCACGGTCGTCTGTCCGTACGCCGTGACGGAGTGCCGCATGAGCTCGAGAATCTCGCCGCCCGTCTTCGAGTCGAGATTGCCGGTCGGCTCGTCGGCGAAGAGGATCGTCGGCCTCGAGACGAGGGCGCGCGCGATCGCGACGCGCTGTTGCTGGCCTCCCGAGAGCTCCGAGGGACGGTGATTGCGCCGATCGGTGAGACCGGTCGACTCGAGCAGCTCGCGGAGCCATGCGGCGTCCGGCTTGGTGCCCGCGATCGAGAGCGGGAGCACGACGTTCTCCTCGGCGGTCAGCATGGGGAGGAGGTTGAAGAACTGGAAGACGAAGCCGATGTGGCGCCGTCGGAGCCGCGTCAGCTGGTTGTCGGGCAGGGTGGTGATCTCCTCGCCCGCGATCGTCACCGTGCCGCTCGACGGCTTGTCGAGGCCGGCGAGGATGTGCATGAGGGTCGACTTCCCCGACCCGGACGGGCCCATGACCGCGACGAGCTGGCCCGCATCGACGTCGAGCGAGATGCCCCGGAGCGCGTCGACGGCCGTCTCGCCTTCGCCGTAGCGGCGCGTGACGTCCTTCGCCTGCACGACGGTGCCCTGCTGTGCCGGGGCGGGGGCCCCCTCCTCGACCACGGCCATAGCCGCCTAGGCTAGCGGGACTATCGGTCGCCTGCGACCAGGAAGCCGAGGACGACCCCGGCGTAGGCAACGAGCAGGAGCGTGCCCTCCCTTCGTCTCGAGAAGCCGTCGCGCACCATCGCGCTCGTGAGGAGGACGGCGGCTGCCACCGCGAGCGCCTCCTCCCAGCGAAACGTGAGCGGCAGCGGATGCGAGAAGAAGAGCGAGAGGAGCATGACGGCCGGGGTGACCAGCAACGCCACCTGGGCGCTCGACGAGATCGCGATCTCGCTCGCCAGCTTCATCTTCCCGGCGTGTGCGATCACGACCGCGCCTCCATGCTCGGCCGCGTTACCCACGATGGCCACGATCACCGCAGAGATGAAGAACTCGCTCGCGCCGACGGCGTGGGCGAACGCGTCGAGCGAGTGCACGAGGATCTCGCTCACGACCGCGGTGAGAGCCGTCGCGCCCGCGAGAGCCATGAGAGAGGAGGAGAGCGACCACGCCCCCTCCGCAGGCTCTGCACGCTCCTCGCTCCGCTCTTGTCGCAGGTTTCGGAACGTCACGGTCAAGTAGAGAGCCAGGAGCGCGACGGCGAGCGGGATCGACACGACCACTGCCGAGTGGCGTTCGGGATCGCCCGTGTAGCCGAGCACGATCGCCGGCACCGCGACGACGATCGCGACGGCGCACAGTCCGAGCTGTGTCAGCAGCGATCGCGGGTCGATCCTGGCTCCATCCGGGCCGACGACCTGCGCGACGCCGAACACGAGCAGCAGGTTCGAGATGACCGAGCCGGCGAGCGATCCCCGCACCACCTGCGGCAGGCCGCTGTTCACCGCGACAAGCGCGATGATCAGCTCCGGCGCGTTGCCGAAGCTCGCGTTCAGCAAGCCGCCGATCCGGGCGCCGGTGTGCTCGGCGGCGTGCTCGGTCGACTCGCCGATCAGCCACGCGAGCGGGACGAGCGCCAGGCACGCCATCACGAAGAGGAGCGTGTCGCCCGCACCGGTCAGGTACTTGATGCCGATCGTCACGGGCGCGAGGGCAAGGAGCGCCCAGAGGATCCGGCGAAGCAAGGCGCGGGTAGCGTACCCGGCGGTGCTCGAGGCGGTCCTG
>DASSGL010000210.1:0-8376 GCA_035693525.1 Gaiellaceae bacterium
CGCCGTGCGCTCGACGAGCCCGTCACGCAGATCATCGAGGCGATCAAGTCCACGCTCGACAAGACGCCGCCCGAGCTCGCCGCCGACATCATGGATCGCGGCATCGTCCTCGCCGGGGGCGGCTCGCTCCTCACCGGCCTCGACGAGCGGCTGCGCCACGAGACCCAGATGCCCGTTCACCTCGCCGAGAGCCCCCTCACCTGCGTCGCCGTCGGGTCGGGCCGGAGCCTGGAGGAGTTCGAGGCGATCCACCGCTCGAACCGGGCACGGGCCCGCAGCCGCAACGGCCGGCGTTACTAGGACCTTCCGGCCCCTCCTATAGGCCGCGCCCGACCGGGCGGGCCGTTACCCTTGCGCGGTGGCATCCCGCGACCGCACCGCGCGCGTGCCGGTGCTGGGCTCGTCTGTCCGGCGCTCCAGGTCCGACCGCTACCCCTCACGGGGGCGTGCGCCTCTCTATCGGCGGCTCCTGCTCGCGATCCTCGTCCTCGCGGCGCTCGCGCTCCTGACGATCTCGTTCCGCTCGCCGACCGCCGGCGCGCTGCACGACGTGCAGGGCGCCGGCGCGACCGCGCTGCGTCCCTTCCAGCTCGCTGCGGAGCGGGTCGCGCGTCCGTTCCGGGACGTCTACGGCTACTTCAGCGGGCTCGCGAACGCGAAGTCCGAGAACGAGAAGCTCCGGAAGGAGCTTCGGGACGCGCGCGCCGTCGCGAACGCGAACACCGCAGCCGCGCAACGCTCGACCGAGCTCGAGAGCCTCCTCCGCTTCGAGCAGGGACCGCAGTTCCCGAAGGACTACCGCGCCGTCAACACCACGGTGATCTCGTATCCGAGTACCGCGTTCGCGCAGGAGGTCACGATCGCCGCCGGGTCGAGCAGCGGCATTCGCATCGACACGCCGGTCGTCACCGGCGACGGGCTCATAGGCCGCGTGACGAACGTCTTCCCCCACACCGCGCAGGTGACGCTCCTGACCGACCCCGACAACAACGTGCCGGCTCGCGACGTGTCGAGCGGAGTCTCCGGTCTCATCCGTCACGGCGACGGGAGCAACCTGATCCTCGATCGCGTGGGCAAGGATCAGACGGTGAAGAAGGGCGACTACATCGTCACGCAGGGCACGGTCGACCGCCGCTATCCCAGCATCTATCCGTACGGCATCCCCATCGGCCGCGTGCTGTCGTGGGGCCTCTCCGACACCGCGACGTTCCAGACCATCACTGTGGCGCCATACGCAAGCTTCGACTCGCTCGACGCGGTCGCCGCTCTCATCTCGACGAAGAAGCGGTGAGCGCGCTCGACGGCCTCAAGGCCGCGGTGCTCCTGTTCGTCGCGGCGATCCTCCAGGTTTCGATCTTCAGTCAGGTACACGTCCTCGGAGGCGCGCCGGATCTCCTGCTCGTCACGTTGGTGGCGGTCTCGTTGCTGCGCGGCTCCATGCTCGGCGCGGCCGGCGGCTTCTTCGCGGGCCTGCTCGTCGACACGGCGACGCTCGGCCAGCTCGGGATGACGTCGCTCGTGCTGACGATTGCGGGCTACTGGATCGGACGCTACGGCGAGACGACCGGCCGCGATCGCGGGCACGCGCCGTTCGTCTCGGTCGCGGTGATCACCGTGCTCTTCTCCGTCGGCGTCTTGCTCGTGCACTTCGTGCTCGGCGAGCGTGCTCCGGCCGGCGCGGTCTTCCGCGGGATCCTGCCCGCGATCGTGCTCAACCTCATCCTGACGGCGCCGGTGTACGCGCTCGTCCGCCGCGTCCTCCGTCCGCTCGAGCGCGGCGACTACGCGACCGAGGTTCAGTTGCTTGGCTAGCACGATCACGCACCCGCCGGAGGCGCCGCAACCGCTCGAGCGTCCGCAACCGGACGCCGAGCCCGCGGTAGACCCGTACCCGGTAAGGCGTAAGGCGGCGCGTCGGGTCCCGATCCTCGGCGCGATCGTGCTCGGCGTCTTCGCGGCGCTCTTCCTGCGGCTCTGGGCGCTACAGGTCCTCTCGGGGACGACGTACGTCGACCAGGCTCAGGCGCAGTCGTTCCGCGCCGTGCGGATGCAGGCACCGCGCGGGCTCATCCTGGATCGCAACCGTGTTCCGCTCGTGACGAACGCGACGGCCAGCTCGATCCAGCTGTGGCCGGCCGACCTCCCCCGGAACTACGTCCAGCGCTACCACGAGCTGAGGCGGCTCGCCCAGGTCACGCGCGTGCCCCTGTACGAGATCGCGTCCGCGATCAAGAGGCGCCGCGGCGACATCGCGACGCCGGTGACGATCCGCGAGGCGGGAAGCGATCCGATGGTGACGTTCCTCTACGAGCACTCCGCCGAGTTCCCCGGAGTGGCGATCGGCCGTTCCTATGTCAGGCACTACCCGTACCAGCAGCTCGCCGCGCAGGTGCTCGGGTACGTCGGTGCCATCTCGCAGGCGCAGCTGAACCGGCTCAATGGCTCGTACGACCTGAACGACGAGGTCGGGCAATCCGGCGTCGAGTCGACGTACGACAGCTACCTCCGAGGCGTCGACGGCGAGCAGCGCCTGCACATCGACTCGCTCGTGAGACCGCAGGGCCGGGTACAGACGGCGAAGCTGCCGAAGCCGGGCAACACGCTGCGGTTGACGCTCTCGGTGAAGCTGCAGAGGGCCGCCGAGCATGCGCTCGACGACGGGATCCGGATCGCGCAGGCGGACGGAAAATGGGCCGCCCGCGGCGGGGCGATCGTCGCGCTCGATCCGAAGGACGGCTCGATCCTCGCGATGGCGTCGTCGCCGAGCTACAAGCCTTCGGTGTTCGCGGGTCACGTGACGACGAAGGCGCTCGCGGCGTCCGGCCTGACCGAGAAGACCGCGGCCGAGAAGAACTATCCGGCTCTCGACCGGGCGATCCAGGCGACCTATCCACCCGGCTCGATCTTCAAGCCGGTGACGGCGATCGCCGCGATGCAGGAGCACCTCGTAACGCCGTACGAGTATCTCCCGTGCACCGGCACGTACCACTCGCCGAACGACAACGCGAATCAGACGTTCAAGAACTGGGACCCGTTCATCAGTCAGCAGATGGACATGCCGACTGCGCTTGCATACTCGTGCGACACCTACTTCTACCAACTCGGCGACAAGTTCTATGCGGCGCCCGGGAAGAACACGCTGCAGAAGTGGGCGCGCATCTTCGGCTTCGGACAGCGGACCGGCACCGACGTGGGACCCGAGGTTCCCGGCCTCGTGCCGACGATCGCGTGGCGGCACAACCGCTTCACGAAGAAGAAGGATCCGTGCTGCTGGGAGATCGACCGGCTCTGGAAGCCGGGTAACTCCATCCAGCTCGCGATCGGGCAGGGCGACCTGCTGACGACGCCCTTGCAGATGGCCCGGTTCTACGCACTGATCGCGAACGGCGGCAAGCTCGTCACGCCGCACGTCCTTCTCGACGTCGAGAATCCGAACGGCATGCCGGTCCCGGTTCCCGCGCGGCCGGCGCCGCTGCCGGTCCACGTCGATCCGGCGGCGCTCCAGGTCGTGCAGAAGGGCCTCTGGGAGGCGACCCACCTTCCGTTCGGAACGTCGTACCCGATCTTCGGCAGCTATCCGATCTCGATCGCCGGCAAGACCGGGACGGCGGAGAAGGTCGTCTCGCTGCCGGGCTATGTCGGCCTCCAGGACCAGTCGTGGTGGTGCGGCTACGGGCCCACCGAGGACGCGAAGCTCGTCGTCTGCGCCGTGATCGAGAACGGCGGGCACGGCGGGACCGCGGCCGCGCCCGCCGCGGCGGAGGTCTTCTCCTCCTTCTTCGGCGTCAAGGTGAAGCCGAGCACACCCGGGAAGACGGACTGATGGGCACCATGCGCTGATGCTCGAGTACGCGGGATCACAGAGAGCCGGGCTGCAGCGGCATCGCGACGAGGGCGTCGCGCTCGTCGGCATCCTGCGGTCGCTCGACTGGCTGCTCGTCGCCGGCGTGGCGGGGCTCGTCGCCGTCGGGCTCTGGGCGGTCTCGGGTGTGACGCGGTTCGACCTGCCGCACGACCCGAACCACTACTTGAAGCGACAGATCGTGTACGTCTGCCTCGGCGTCGTCGCGCTCCTCGCCGCCCTCCTCGTCGATCCCGACGTCTACCGCCGCTTCTGGCGCCCGATCTACATCGGCACGGTGTCGATCATCCTGATCGTGCTCCTGCTGGGCCGTGCGGCCCGCGGATCGACGCGCTGGATCGATCTCGGCGTCATCACCTTCCAGCCCTCCGAGTTCGGAAAGCTCCTGTTCGTGCTCGCGATCGCCGGCTTCCTCGCCGAGCAGGCTCGAAGCGGCGGCAATGCTGCCGGCACGACGATTCGCGCACTCGGGCTTGGATTCCTCCCCGTCGTGCTCGTGATGGTGCAGCCCGACCTCGGCACCGCGCTCGTCTACCTGGCCGCTCTCGCGGCGATGCTCTTCATCGCCGGCACGCCGTGGCGTCAGCTCGCCGTGCTCGGAACGGTCGCACTGCTCGCGATGGTGACGGTCCTGTGGGCCGGCCCTGCCGTCGGCGTCAACTTCCTCAAGCCGTACCAGAAGTCGCGCCTGACGTGCTTCGTGCACCCGCAGAAGTGCACCGTCGACGCCCGCTACAACCTCGAGCAGTCGATCGCCGCCGTCGGCTCCGGCCAGTTCCACGGCCGCGGCCCGAAGAACGCGACGCAGACGCGGCTCAACTTCCTCCCCGAGCACGGCACCGACTTCGTCTTCGCCTCGTATAGCGAGCAGCGGGGCTTCGTCGGGGCGTCGGTTCTCCTCGCGCTGTATCTCTTCGTCCTCTGGCGCGCGCTGCGTATCGTCACGGTCGCACGCGATCTCTACAGCGCAGTCGTCGCAGGGGGCATCGTCGTCGCCTTGCTCTTCCAGATCTTCGTGAACATCGGGATGACGATGGGAATCGCGCCGATCACCGGCATCCCGTTGCCGTTCGTGAGCGTGGGCGGCTCGTCGATGATCGCGAACCTCGCCGCCATGGGCGTGCTGCTCGCGATCCATGCACGGGGGCGCGTCTCGCGCACGTCGCGCCGTCGCACGTAGTGCTCTCGCTGCCCATTCGGTTCGGGGTGGTGCGCGGCCTCGTGCGAGAGCTCGGCATCTCGGCTCGCGACGAGAGGCCGCTCGCCGTCGGCGGGGCGCGCGAGCTTGCCGGCGTGCTCCGTCGCGATCTCTCGCGCGGGGCGCGTCCCGGCGCCGTGCGGGCGGACGACTCTCCGAAGGGTGCGGCGGTCCTCGTCTACGTGATCGGGCACGAGCCGACGGCCGAAGACGACGCCGCTCTCTCGCAAGCGCGCCGCGCGCGCGTGCCGATCGTCGCCGTCACGGGAGACGACACCGCGGTGCCTCACGTGCTCGCAACCGACGTCATCCGCATCGGGCCCGGAGAGGGATTCCCGCTCGAGAGGATCGCAGCCGCGATCGCGGGGCGTCTGGACGAGGACGCCGCGCCGCTCGCCGGGCGCATCCCGCTGCTACGCGGCCCGGTCGCCGATCAGCTCGTCGCGAGCTTCTCGCGCCGCAACGGCATCGTCGGCGCGGCGGTCTTCGTTCCGGGCACGGACATGCCGCTGCTCACGCTCAACCAGATCCGCATGCTGCTGCGCCTGGAGCAGGCGTACGGCTTCGAGATCGACCTCCGCGAACGACTGCCCGAGATCGCGGCGACGCTCGGGATCGGCTTCGGCCTGCGTGCGCTCGCGCGCGAGCTGCTCGATCTCGTCCCGGTGGGCCGGTGGGCCGTAAAGGGGGCCGTTGCGTACGGGGGTACCCGTGCGCTCGGCGAGGCCGCCGTCCTCCGGCTCGAGTCTTCGTCACGCGGCCACTAGCGCTCGGTGTCTGGCTCGCCGCGAAGCGGCGTGCCTGACAAGCGACCGGGATGGTGTCTGGCTCGCCGCGAAGCGGCGTGCCTGACACCGCTTTCGGAAGGCAGGCAGGTCGAAAAGCGGTGTCAGACACCGCCTTCGGCGGAGTCAGACACCAGCGAGTGTCGGGCACCGCCTTCGGCGGAGTCAGACGCCATGCCGCGCTGCGGCTCAGGCGCGGTGGGCGGAGGTGGCTGCGGGTTGAGATTGCGACCGCAATGGTGTCTGGCTCGCCGCGAAGCGGCGTGCCTGACACCGCTTTTTCGGAAGGCAGGCAGGTCGAAAAGCGGTGTCAGACGCCGCCTTCGGCGGAGTCAGACACCAGCGAGTGTCAGGCACCGCCTTCGGCGGAGTCAGACACCATGCCGCGGTGCGGGTCAGGCGCGCTGCGCGGCGGTGGCGGCGGAGTGAGATTGCGACCGGGATGGTGTCTGGCTCGCCGCGAAGCGGCGTGCCGGACACCGCTTTTTCGGAAGGCAGGCAAACCAAGAAGCGGTGTCAGACACCGCCTTTGGCGGAGTCAGACACCACGGCTCGAATCCTCTCCACGCGGCCATCAGGCTGCGGCCGGGCGGAGCTTCGCCCGCCGCGCCTTGATCGCCCGCATGCGCTGCATCAAGCGGGCCCACGCCCACGGCTCGATCTCTCGATAGCGCGCGGAGGACTGCCCTCGCGTCGCCTCGAGATACTCGAACCAGGCGTCCGCCTCCTCGATCAACAGCAACTCTTCTGCCTCGCGCTTCCCCGTCACCGTCGGACCTCCGGGTCGTGATGCGCCGGATCGTAGGACCGCCGTCGGACGGCACACGGGGGGCTGCCCGGGGCGGCTGGTACCCTTGGTGCAGAAGGCGTATGCCCACGTTTTATTTCAACAATTGCGAGCGCGCTCCCTACCGCACCTCGGTGCCGGCCGGTGCAGCGCGCGTCGCCGATGAAGGAGCTTTCGTTTGCCCTGGTTCCGACGACGTAAGAAGGCAGAGGCAGCTGTCGAAGTTGCCGCAACTGCGATCGAGGTTCAACCCGAACCCGAGCTAGTCGACGAGGCGGCCGCCGACGGCGCGGCGCCGACCACAGACCCCACAACCGATCCCACGAAGCCCAAGCGACGCCGCGGCAGTCGCGGTGGGCGCGGACGCAAGAAGTCCTCGTCGACGTCGTCGACCGAGGCGGCCGGCGAGGACGCATCCGCCGACGGTAAGCCCGCCGCACGCAAGACGACCCGCAAGCCGGCCGAGCGCAAGGTGGTGTCGCAGCGTCAGGAGCGGCGGCGCCAGCAGGGCCGCCGCCGGGAGGCGCCGCGCCGCGCACCGCTCCCCGAGGCGAAGCGCGAGCTGATCGTCTCGGTGGACGTCGGCGAGCAGCGGGTCGCCGTGCTCGAGGACGATCAGGTCGCCGAGGTCTATCTCGAGCGGCCCGAGCGCCGCTCGATCGCCGGCAACATCTACCTCGGCCGCGTCGACAACGTGCTGCCCGGCATGGAGGCGGCCTTCGTCGAGATCGGTCTCGAGAAGAACGGCTTCCTGTACGTGGACGAGATCGTCGGCCCCGAGCTCGAGCGCGGCCACGGCCGCAAGATCCAGGATCTGATCAGCAAGGGCCAGACGCTGCTCGTCCAGGCCGTGAAGGATCCGATGAAGACGAAGGGCGCGCGGCTGACGACCCAGATCTCGCTGCCCGGCCGCTTCGTCGTGTTCGTGCCGCAGGGCGAGGGACTCGGCGTCTCACGCCGGCTCGACGACGACGAGCGCCAGCGGCTGAAGGAGATCCTCCGAAAGCTCGCGGTCGACGAGGGCGGGCTGATCGTGCGCACGGCTGCGGAGGGTGCGTCGGAGGAGGACATCGAGCGCGACATCGTCTTCCTGCAGCGCCTCTGGCGCTCGATCCAGACAAGAGCGAAAGAGGCAACCGCACCCGAGCTCGTCTACCAGGAGGCGGAGCTGCCGCTCAGAGTCACGCGCGACCTCTTCACCGGCGACTTCGAGAAGGCCTACGTCGACAACGACCAGGCCTTCAAGCGCATCACCGGCTACCTGAAGAAGACGTCGCCGCACATGGTCGAGCGCGTGGTTCGCTATCGCGAGAAGACGCCGCTGATGGAGCACTTCGGCGTCGAGCAGGAGATCAAGTCGACGCTCAGCCGACGCGTCGATCTTCCCTCCGGCGGCTACCTGATCTTCGACTACGCAGAAGCGTTCACGGTCATCGACGTGAACACCGGGCGCTTCGTCGGCTCGCGCGGCAAGAACGCGGGCGGACGGCTCGAGGACACGATCACGAAGAACAACCTCGAGGCGGTCAAGGAGGTCGTGCGCCAGCTGCGGCTGCGCGACATCGGCGGGATCATCGTCATCGACTTCATCGACATGGCGAACCCGAAGAACCGCGCGACCGTCGAAGAGGCGCTTCGCAGCGAGCTCGAGCGCGATCGGACGAAGACCTATGTCGTCGAGATCTCGCCGCTCGGGCTCGTCGAGATGACGCGGCAGAACGTCACCGACGGTCCACGCGAGGTG
>DASSGL010000211.1:0-3115 GCA_035693525.1 Gaiellaceae bacterium
CGGGTCGCTCCTGACGACCGAGACGACCTCGTCGCCGTACTCGCGCACGAGTCGGACGGCGAGGCCCGCGCCGATGCCGTGCGCGTACAGGAAGCTCTCGACCTCCCGGATCGTCGCGACCTCGCGCCACGCCTCGACGGCGCGTGCGACGGCTTTGCGCGAGATCGCGCGGCCGGAGGTCGTACGCACCTCGCGCAGCTGCTCCGGGTCGCGGTCGAGCTCGGCGAAGACGTGCTCGGCCCCGAAGTGGCGCACGATCGCGCGCGCAAAGGCAGGACCGATCCCCGGGACGCGCCGCGTCAGCCACAGCTCGATCCCGGCAGCCGACTGCGGGAGCGAGGAGCGGAACGTCGAGACCGCGAACTGCCGGCCGTAGCGCGGATGCTCGGCGAAGGCGCCGGAGCATGCGAGCTGCTCCCCGGCCGTCACGTGCCCCAGCGGGCCGGTGAGCGTCACCGCGTCGCCGTCCGGCTCATCGCCGAGGACGGCACCCCACACGGCGAACTCGCCGTCCGGCGAGACGTAGCGCGGGCCTGCACCCGCCAGCGTGACCCGAATCTCGCTCGTTTCGAGGTCCAGCACCGCCCGGAAGATACTTTCAACGGCGATGAAGCCCGTTCCGCCCGTCCGGCACCTGCTCCGCGCGAAGGATCTGATCGACGCGCGGTACCGCGAGCCGCTCGACGTCGACGCGCTCGCCCGGACGGCGCATCTCTCCTCCGCTCACTTCAGCCGGGAGTTCCGGCGCGCGTTCGGCGAGACGCCGCACCAGTACCTCCTCACGCGCCGGCTCGAACGCGCGGCCGCTCTCCTGCGAAACACCGACCGCTCGGTGGCCGAGGTCTGCTTCGCGGTCGGCCTCAGCAGCGTCGGCTCGTTTACGACGAGCTTCGGCCGCACGTACGGGGTCTCCCCCACTGCCTACCGCGCGGCCAATCCACCCGCTTCGTCTCGTGCGTGGATCCCCACGTGCGTGCTGCAGGCCTACGGGCGCCCGCAGTCCAGCAGGTTTCGAGAAGACAGCCGCATGACCGCCTGAGTAACGTCGGCGTCGTCCATTCGAGACCAGGAGGCACACGATGTTGAAGCAGCTCACGTACGCACAGGTGTGGGTGACGGACCAGGACGAGGCGCTCGACTTCTACACCGAGAAGCTCGGCTTGGAGCTTCGGGAGGACGTCACATTGCCCGAGGTGGGGAACTTCCGCTGGCTCAGCGTCGGCGTTCCCGGACAGGACGTCTCGATCACGCTCATGGCGGTGCCCGGGCCGCCGGTCTTCGACGAGGACACGCGCTCCCAGATCCACGCGCTGCTCGCGAAAGGCGCGTCGGGCGGGCTCTTCTTCGCGACCGACGACATCAACAAGAGCTACGAGGAGCTCAAGTCGAAGGGCGTCCAGTTCCTGCAGGAGCCGACCGAGCAGCCCTACGGGATCGACGCGGGCTTCCGCGACCCGTCCGGCAACCAGTTCCGGATGGCTCAGCTGCCCGAGTAGCTATTGGCGCAATAGCAGCGTGTCGAGGCCACGGACAAGGCCTCGGATACCCGGCACGGCGCGGGCGGCGAGGAGTGTCCCGGCCACGTAGGGACCGGCCGAGCTGCCCGCGTCGTGGCGGATGGAGAGCCGCTCGTCCGGAAGCGCGAAGACGACCTCGGTCGAGACCGTGAAGCTCGGCAGCCGTAGCGAGTGCACCTGCGCGCCACCGATCGTGGCGCCTCGGGCGTCTCGCTCTCCCGCCGTCTCCTCAACGGGCAGCGCGAGCTCCGGTTCCCGAACCTGCCCGAGCCGCTCCGCGAGCTCCCGGGCCGTTCCACTCGGCGCGTCCGGCTTCGTAGCGCTCGCATAGTCGACGATCTCCCAGTGCGGAACATGCCTCGCGGCGAGCAGGGCGGCCGCCTGGGCGAGGGCTGCGGTGATCGAGAAGTTGCCGGACGCGATGACGCCGACGCCGCGTGACTCGGCGACGGAGGCGATCTCGTCGAAGTCCGTCGCAGTCAGTCCCGAGGAGCCGACGACGACGCCGACGCCGCGCTCGAGCGCGACGAGCGTGTGCAGCTTCACGACGTCGTGGGACGTGTAGTCGATCAAGACGTCGACGTCACCGGCGGCGTCGAGCGCCTCCACGACGGATGAGTACACCGGAGCGCCGTACAGCACGCCTCCGGCACTCGAGCGGCTCACCGCGCAGCGCAGCACGAGGTCGTCCGCCGCCGCGACGGCGGGCACGAGGACGCTGCCCGTCCAGCCCGTCGCCCCGGCGATGCAGATGCTCAGTGCGCGGTGCTCAGAGCCCACCGCGGCAATCTATGCGACGCGACCGGCAAGGTTGCTCGCTTCACTACGCGCCCGCGAAGTTGCCCTTGACAGGGATCTTCTTCGGCGGCTTTCCGATCACGATCGCGATCTCGAGGCGGTCCACGAGCTTGATCCCGCGCGGGTCGCCGGAATACGGCTTGCCGTCCAGATACACGTGTGGGCTCGCGAGATGGCAATAGCCGCCCACGCAGGTGCGCGTGAGCACGACGCCCCACTCGGTGAAGAACTGGCCGAGGGTGTTGGGGACGCTCGATTTCGACTCCGTGTGGAGGATGCCCGTGTCGTCGTGCGTGTGCAGCGGCGAGATGCACACCTTCGGGCACTGGCTTATCCCGCCGTACGCCTTCGTCCCGTCGGGCGTCGGGAAGACCCGCACGGCCGGGTCGTGGATGTCGATTCCGATGCCCGCGGGGACACGCACGAGCCTGCCGTTCAGGAACACGTCGAGGTGCGCGTGCACGTGGTGCTCGAACGACTCGTGACGCTCGGGCACCAGACCGGCCGCGACGGTCCGCGCCATCGGGTCGGCGGGCGCGGGCCACAGCGCAGGTCCGGCGGCCGTCGCGGCGCTCGCCGCAAACGCGGCGAGCGCAACTGCGAGAGCGAGAGCCGGTGCACGCACTCCGGCACCCTGCCACGCACGGCAATACGCCACAAGGCCGGTGACATAATCGGCCCGTGGGTCAGCCCGCGGTCATCGACAGGGTCCGCGCGTGGCTGGACGGCGAGGGCCGGCGGTGGCTCAAGCGCGGAATCCTCGCCGTCCTTGCGCTCGGCGCGCTGATCCTCCTCGCCTT
>DASSGL010000212.1:0-9020 GCA_035693525.1 Gaiellaceae bacterium
GAGCGCGACGCGATGCTTCGCGTTCGCGACCTGTTGCTCGATCGTCTCGCCTTGTCGAGCGATCAGCCTCAGGTAGTTGACCTCGTCGAGAACGTCCTGGAAGGTCTTCGCCTGGAGCACGAGCTCCAGCGTCCCCGGCTGGGGGGACTTGTACATCGCGACGAGCTGCAGGTCGAGGCGCGCGACCGCGATCCGATAGACGCCGCGCAAGTCGCGCACGCGGGCGGTCTGGGTCCGGTACAGGCGGTTGAGGACGTCGAGTCGGCGCCGGCGGAGGGCGAGATCCGTCCGCAGCGCGGACATCCGGCTCCCGACATCGGCCACGCGTGTCTCGAGCGAGCTGATCTGCGTGTTCAGGTCACCGATCTGGCCGTTCAGCCGGGACTCGTGCGCCCGTGCCTGCGCGATCTTCGCCTTCGCAGCAGCGAGCTTTGTATCGAGCGCAGCCTTCTGCTGCCTGTAATGGTCACCGGCGGACGCAGGGGCCGCCGCGACCGCGACGCCGACGACGAGAAGGAGCGCGCAGCGCTTACCCATGTTCGTCTGTGCTTTCGGCGGACTGCTCCGGCTCCCTCCGTCTCTCTCGGCGGCGCAACTTCTCGATCACCTCCGCGCTCGTCTACCTCGTGTCACCCTCGATCGAGGGATTCCCGCAGCTCCGGTCTAAAGCCGCTTCCAACCGTCGCCGATACGTCGGTCGGATGCCGCTCATCTCGATCGACACCTTGCTCGAGCAGGTCGCCGAGCGCAATGCCTCGGACCTGCATGTCACGGCCGGCTCGCCGCCTGTCCTGCGCATGCGCGGCCAGCTCAGCCCGCTCGAGGGCTATGACGTGCTCACGTCCGAGGACACCCGGGAGCTGCTCTACCGAATCCTCTCGACCGAGCAGCAGAAGCTCCTCGAGATCGGGCGGCAGCTCGACTTCTCGCACGCGGTCCCGGGCGTCGCCCGCTTCCGCGTCAACGTCTACTTCCAGCGCGACAGCGTCGGCGCGGCCTTCCGGCTCGTGCCGACCCTGATCAAGTCGGCCGAGGAGCTCGGTCTCCCGACGGTCCTGCGTGAGCTCGCCGTTCGCCCGCGAGGCCTCGTCCTCGTGACCGGGCCGACCGGCTCCGGCAAGTCGACCACCCTGGCGACGATGATCGACGAGGTCAACCGGACGCGCTCGCTCCACATCCTCACGATCGAGGATCCGATCGAGTTCCTGCACGAGCACCAGCGCTGCATCATCAACCAGCGCGAGATCGGCGCCGACGCGAAGGGCTTTGCCGAGGCGCTCCGCGCCGCCCTCCGCCAGGACCCCGACGTGATCCTCGTGGGCGAGATGCGCGACCTCGAGACGATCTCCACCGCGCTGACGGCGGCCGAGACCGGGCACCTCGTGCTCGCGACGCTGCACACCCAGAGCGCGCCGAGCACGATCGACCGCATCATCGACGTCTTCTCCGCCGAGCAGCAGAGCCAAGTGCGCACGCAGCTCGCGGCGTCGCTGCAGGGCGTCGTCACCCAGACGCTGATGCCGACGGCCGACGGCCGCGGCCGCGTCCCGGCTCTCGAGGTGCTGTTGCCGGACGACGCTGTCCGGAACCTCATCCGCCAGGGCAAGGTCGAGCAGATCTATTCCGTGATGCAGACGAACACGACGCGCGGTATGCAGACGATGGAGCAGTCCCTCGCCGACCTGGTCCTCCGCCGCGTGATCACGTACCAGACGGCGATGGGCGTCACGAGCCGCCGCGAGGAGTTCGACGCGCTGCTCGAACGCAGCGGCTTTTCCGGCTCCACCGACTCACATCTCCCCGAGGCCCTCCGCGGTCTCCGACTGGCAGGAGCGAAGAATTGAAGGGCAAGCCCGCATTCCTCGACCGTAAGCTCTCGATCGGCATGCCGGCGCTGCCGCGCCGGAAGGCCAACCCGTCGTCCGTTCCGGCGTCCCGCGGCAAGCACAAGCAGGTCGTGGGGCTGAAGATCGGCGGCTCGCAGCTCGCGGCGGCCGTCGTCGTCAACAACGGCAGTCCGAAGCTCGTGACCGCCGTGCGCGAAGCGCTGCCGCCGGACGTGGTTGCCGGCGGCGAGCTCCGCGACGCCGCAGCACTCTCGCAGGCGATCGACGACTTCTTCCGCACGCACCACCTGCCGCGGAAGAACATCCGGCTCGGCATCGGTAGCAGCCGCGTCGGCGTCCGCGTCTTCGAGCGGCCCAACGTCGACGACCCGCGCCAGCTCGCGAACGCGATCCGTTTCCGTGCGCACGAGGCACTGCCGATCGCGATCGAGGAGTCGATGCTGGACTACCACGTGATCGACGGCGAGGAGGGCGCCGGGCGCGTCGTGCTCGCGGTCGCCTACCGAGACCTCGTCGACCGCCTCGCCGCGATGTGCACCGTCGCCAAGATCGAGCGGCTCGGCGTCGACGTCGAGTCGTTCGCGCTCCTGCGCGCGCTCGGTGGCTCGCCGCTCGGTGGCGGTGAGCGCCACGAGGCGGCGCGGGTCGCCGTCTCGATCGGCCACGACCGCACGACAGTTGCCGTCTCGGACGGCCGCGTCTGCGAGTTCACGCGCGTGCTCGAGTGGGGCGGCGCGGATGTGACAGCCGCGATCGAGCGGGCGCTCGAGGTCGACGCCAAAGAGGCCGAGCGGATCAAGCGCTCGCTCGACCTCTCCTCCAACGGCGGCTCCGACCGGACGAATACCCGCGCGGCCGACGCCGCCCGCCGCGAGCTGCAGAAGCTCGCGCGCGAGCTCGCCTCGTCGCTGCACTTCTACCAGACCCAGCCGGACTCGCTTGGCTTCGCCGAGCTCACCGTCACCGGCGGCACCTCTCATCTGCAGGGCCTCGCCGAGCAGCTCGAGGAGCTGATCGGCATCAGTGTCCGTGTCGCGGACCCGTTCGAGCGGGTCGGCCCCGGACGCGACATCGTCTCCGGCGGCCAGACCGGCTCTCTCGCCGTCGCAATCGGACTTGGAATCGAGGACTGATGCGCGCGGTCAACCTCCTCCCCCGCCAACAGGTCGAGCAGGTCTCGAGCGGCCCGACCAACGTCGTCGCGCTTACCGCCGCGGCCGGTGGACTGCTCGTCGTCGTCCTGCTCTCGGCCGGCTTCCTGCTCGCGAACCGGAACGTCCACCGGGAGCGTCAGGCGCTCGTGGACGCAAAGGCGCAGCTCGCCGCGACACCCGCCTCGACGGTCTCGGCGAAGACGGCGTCGCAGCGCACGTCCCTGCTCAACGACCGGGAGCGCCGCGCACTCGCGCTCGCCTCGGCCCTCGGCAAGCGCGTCGCCTGGGACCGCGTGCTCCGCCGCATCACGCTCGTCCTTCCGGACGACGTGTGGCTCACGACTCTCGACGGAAACACGCCGCTGACCCCGCAGACGGCGACCGCGGCAGCCACGACCACACCGAGCTCGATCCCGGCTGCAGCGACCGCGCTGACGCTCGACGGCTACACGTATTCGCAAGACGGCGTGGCGCGGCTCCTCTCGAGGCTCGCCGTCGTGCCCGACCTGAAGAACGTCCAGCTTCAGACGAGCAAGGCCGCCGAGGTCGGCGGGCAGAGCGTCATCAAATTCACGATCGTCTCCGACATCCGCACCGGAAGGGACGCAGAATGACCGCCCGCCTCTCTGCCCTCTCGCGCCCCGCGCAGCTCGCGCTCGTCGGCACCGCTCTCCTGCTCGTCGTGGTCGTCGGCTGGTTCGCGCTCGTCGCTCCGAAGCGCTCGACGGCCGCCGACCTGAAGGAGCAGACCGCGGCCGTGCAGGCGCAGATCGACCGCAACCGCTCCTCCGCGTTCGCCCGGGCACTGCCCGCCGTGCGCTCGGCGAGCGTGTTCAGGCTCGCGAAGGCGATGCCGGACGCTGTCGGCATGCCGGACGTGATGCTCGAGCTGAACCAACTCGCCACCGACTCCGGGATCAGCTTCGACGAGATCACGCCGCAGATGCCGGCTGCCGACACCGCCTTCGACGTCGAGCCGATCACCATGCAGTTCACCGGCAACTTCTACAACCTGTCGGACTTCCTGCTCCGGCTGCGCAACCTCGTGCGCGTCGAAAACGGCAAGCTCCTCGCGAACGGCCGCATGTTCGCCGTCAGTGGCCTGTCGTTCGCCGAGGCGGAGCAGAAGTTCCCGGTCGTGACGGCGACGATGACCGTCAACGCCTTCGTCCCCGCCGCCCCGCAGCCGGTGGCACCGGTCGCTACTGACACCGCCGCCGGCGCCACGACCACCACCGGGACGACGACGACTCCTGCACCGGCCGCGGCACCGGGCACGGGATCGACGGGAGGCCAGTCATGAGCAGCAAGAACAGACGCCAGCAGATGCGCGTCGCGAAGCAGCGCCGCCAGAAGCAGATCGCGATCGGCGGGGCCGTGCTGCTCGCCGTACTTCTCGCCATCCAGGCGCCGCGGCTGCTGCATGGCGGCGGCTCGTCGGCCGCCGCGACCACGGCTGCCGAGACGACAGCCGGCGCGACCACCCCCGGCGAAACGACGCCGACCTCGACC
Source organism: Gaiellaceae bacterium (assembly GCA_035693525.1). Classification (GTDB taxonomy): domain Bacteria; phylum Actinomycetota; class Thermoleophilia; order Gaiellales; family Gaiellaceae; genus Palsa-739. The sequence goes on from DASSGL010000212.1 coordinate 4,514, forward strand.
GTCGCCGGAAGCGCAAGCGCCGCGCCGACGGGCTCGACCACAGCGGGAGCCCCCACGGCGACCGGCGCGCCGACGACGCACACACGGCTCCCCGACTCCGACGTCGTTCCGTTGCGGCTCCGCACGCAGCTCGCCTCGTTCGAGCTCTTCGACAGCAAGGACCCCTTCGTGCAGCAGGTCTCCGACCAGCCCCCGCCGACGGCCGCGGTGCCGGCCCCCACCGCTCCGGCACCGGGCGCGGCTGCCGGATCCGGAACGGCGCCTGCTACGCCGACGGCGCCCGCGACGGTTATCGCGTCGACGACGCAGTCGCAAGGTACGGCGCGCACCCTCGCGCACAACTCCGGCGCGGTGATCGAAGTCAACGGCAAGTCGGAGCGGGTCGGCGTCGACCAGGCGTTCCCGAGCTCCAGCCCGACGTTCAAGCTCGTCTCGCTGGCGAACGACGTCGCGATGATCGGCATCGCGGGCGGCGCTTACGCGAGCGGCGCGCAGACGGTCGCGCTGCAGGCCGGCAAAACGCTCACGCTGGTGAACACCTCGGACGGCGTCCGTTACGAGCTCCGGCTCGTCTCCACCTCGTGAGCTCCCTGGCCGTGATCGAGCTTCGCTCACGGCCGGGGCTCTCCGCCCTGCTCAGCCGGCTCCGCAACTCGAGCGGGTTCGGGCTCGTGGAGCTGTTGATTGCCCTGTTGGTGCTGAACGTCGGAATCTTCGCGACCGTCGCCGCCTTCAACTCGGGCGTCCTCTCGCTCCGGCGAGCGAGCCACGTCTCGGCCGCGGCCGCGCTGGCCGACAAGCAGATGGAGGCGTTCCGCGACAGCAGCTACGCCGGCATCCAAGCGATCCCGGCCGCGAACGTCACAGGCCCGGACAGCCGTCAGTACCAGCTCGCCGCAACCGTCACCGAAAGCAGCCAGAAGACGGGCGTGACCTACGTCGGAAGCACGACGGTGAAGCTCGTGACCGTGACGGTGCGCGACGTCGCCGACGGCAACAGGCTGCTCGTCACGAACAGCTCGACCTTCGAGCAGTGCACCCAGGACCGTACCTCGACCGCTTGCGGAGGCTAAACGATGGCCGCATTCGCCTATAACGCAATCAACATCCACGGGCTCGAGACGGTGGGGGAGATCCACGCGCCCGACGTCGAGAGCGCGCGCGAGCAGCTCCGCATCCGCGGCTTGCTCGCCCAGAAGCTGAACGAGCTCCCCGCAAGTGGCGAGGAGGGCTTCCGCACGGCGTTCAAGAAGATCAAGCCGCGCTCGATGCAGGTCTTCTCGCGCCAGTTCGCGACGATGATCGAAGCCGGCCTGAACATCGTCGCCGCGCTCGTGATCCTCGAGGAGCAGACGGAGGACCAGTATCTCGCGACGGTCATCGGCGAGCTCCGCGCCGACGTCGAGGGCGGCCTGCTGCTCTCGGAGGCGATGGCTCGCCACCCGAAGGTCTTCAGCGAGCTCTACGTGGCGATGGTGCAGGCAGGCGAGGCCGCCGGGATGCTCGACCAGGTGCTCGACCGCGTCGCGGTCCAGATCGAGAAGGAGACGAAGATCAGGCGACGGGTCAAGGGCGCGATGGTGTACCCGACCGTCGTCTTCACGTTCGCGACGCTCGTGCTGATCGCGATGCTCATGTTCATCGTGCCGATCTTCGCCAAGATCTTCGCCGACCTGGGCGGGCAGCTGCCGTTCTTGACGAGAATCGTCGTGCACGCGTCCGACCTGCTGCGCCAGCGCTGGTACATCGTCTTCCCGCTCGCGCTCGCGACCTTGTGGGGCATTCGCCGATACAAGCGCACCGAATCGGGGCGCCAGCTCTGGGACCGCCTCAAGCTGCGCATCCCGATGCGAATCGGCGACATCGTCCTGAAGGTGACGATGGCGCGCCTGCTGCGGACGCTCGCGACGCTCGTGGCCGCCGGCGTCGACATCATCAAGGCGCTCGAGATCGCGGGCACGACCGCGGGCAACTGGACGATCGAGGTCGCCCTTGCGAACGTACGCACGAAGGTGCAGGAGGGCGTCCCGATCGCCGAGCCGCTCACAGAAGATCCCGTCTTCCCCGCCATGGTCAGTGAGATGGTCAAGATCGGCGAGGAGACGGGCGAGCTCGAGAAGATGCTCGGGAAGATCGCCGACTTCTACGAGGACGAGGTCGACAGCTCCATCCAGTCGCTGACCTCGATCATCGAGCCGTTGATGATGATCGGCGTGGGAATGATGGTCGGCATCATCATCATCGCGATGTACCTGCCGATGTTCAAGATGATGACCCTGATCGCCGACCAGTAGTCGTCGCTACACAGCAGCCGCAATGACAAGGCATGCAACCAGGTCCCCAGCGACCTGGTTGCAGCCCTCGCATCTCGCCTCCTCTTGTCTCTATCCCCCCTTCGAGTGACGTGCGCAACCTGCGTAACGCCGATAGGAGAACCATGAACACGACGCTGAGCACGCAGCAGATCAGGTTGCTTGCGCTGGTCGCGCTGCTCGCGATGTGCGGCCTCGGCTACTGGGTGGTCGTCCCGCGACACTCGAGCACGACCACGGAGAGCCCTGCCCGCACGACCGTCGCGCCGACGAGGCCGACGACGAAGCCGACGGTGACGCCGACGAAGCCCGCGACGCGGCCGGTGAAGCTCGCGACGCACGGCCTGCCCCTGAAGGTCGCAAAGGCCCTGCAGAAGCATCGCGTCGTCGTCGTCGCCCTCTATACCCCCGGCTCGAAGCTCGACGAGATGGCCGAGGCCGAGTCACAGGCGGGCGCGAAGGCGGAGGGTGCCGGGTTCGTACAGCTCGACGTGTTCCGGCAGAAGGAGGGCAACCCGATCCTCCGCAAGCTGGGCGTCATCGACACGCCGGCCGTGCTCGTGGTCTCTCGCCCGGCGCACGTCTACGCGAAGCTTCCCGGGGTCACCGACCGCAAGATCGTCGCGCAGGCCGTCGCCGACGCGCGCGGATGAGGCAGGCGGCAGAACAGCTTCCCACCGAGGCCGACGGGCCGCGGGAGCTCTTCGTCCGCACCGCGAGCAAGAACGGACGCCCGATCGTCACGATGACGGCGCTGGACTACGGCGACGCCTGTGTGATCGACGTCCAGCTCGGAGGCAACAACGCGGACGGCGGGCCGCGGTCGTACAACTTCGCCGACGCGCAGCAGGCAAGCACGTTCGTGACGGAGGCCGTGGAGGCGCTGATCTACCTCGGGTGCGACATCCACGCCTAAAGAAGAATCGAGGGAAGAGGTGAAGGCCGTGCAGAGCGACGAGGCAGAGCGCGTCCCAGGGCCCGAGCGGCCCGGTGCGGACGTCATCGCGCTGCCGCAGCTCGAGCGCCTGCCGACGGAGGGCGAGGAGGCGACCGGCGGCTTCAGGGGTCTCGACAGCCGCTCCTCGCGTCTCGAGGCGCTCGAGCTCGTGCGCGCCGCGGTCGAGCTCGCCGATCGCATCGAGCGTGACGCACAGGACACCGCCAAGGACCGCCTCGCCCGTATGGAGGATGAGGTCCGCCTCCGGCGCGCCTCACTGGACGAGAACGAGGCCGCGATCGAGCAAGCACGGCGCGAGCTCGAGGCCTCGCGACAGGAGCACGAGCGCAAGCGCCAGGAGCTAGAGGCGAAGCAGCGGGAGGTCGAGCAGTACGGTCAGCAGGCGGTCGAGGCTGCCCGGGCCCTGCAGGCGCAGGCCCAGCAGGAAGCAGCCGAGATGCTCGCGAACGCGACGGCGCGGGCCCAGACGCTCCTCGAGCATGCGCGCAGCGAGGCCGCACAGCTGGCCGAAGCGGCCCGCAGCGAAGCCGCAAGCCTCACGCAGAGCGCGCGAACCGAGGCGGCGCAGCTGACGCAGTCGGCCCGCGTCGAAGCGGAGCAGCTCGCGCAGGCGGCAAGCACCGAGGCCGATCAGCTCGCACAGGCGACGCGTGTGCACGCCGAGCAGATCGCGCGCGCGGCACAGACCGACGCCGAGAAGCTCCTGGCAGAAGCGAGCGCCGCCGCCGCGGCGGTCGCCGCCCAGGACCCCGCACCCCCGCAGCCGGCCGAGCAGGTCGGCGCCGCCGCCGAAGGCCCCCAGCCCGAGACGACGGCTTCCGGGGATCCCGTTCCGGAGCCGGAGGCTGCTCCGGCCGAGCCCGAGGCGGAAGCGGCCCAGGCCGACCCGCGTGCGTTCACGCCGCCACCCGTGTCGGTCGAGGACCTCGCCACCGTCAGCAGCCTCCCGCGCCTCGGCATCCTGAACCGCCTGCGCGACCGCTAGCCGACCCGAGGGCGGACTCGCAACCTGCCTTCAGGCAGGTTGCGGTCGTAGAACCGATCGAACGACATCAACGACTGCGACCAGGCCGACGACTCAGAGAGCGCCGGCCTCATGCCTCAGACGGTGCGGGGTCGCCATGGCTCGTGCTCGTGCGCGAGCCAGACCAGCTCGGGGTCGAGCGCACGCACCCGTAGCTGGCCTTCGGTGTGCGGCTCGTCGAGCTCGCCGAACCAAACCGCCACGTCGCCGCCG
>DASSGL010000213.1:0-3812 GCA_035693525.1 Gaiellaceae bacterium
CCCCCTCCGCCGTCGAGGAGCTCGACGATCCGGGAGAGCACGCGCTCCTGCGGCTCCGACAACGACGCGGGCGCCGCCTCGGCCGCAAGGGCCCCGGCCCCCGCAACCTCTCGACGCTCGCCACGCCGCTTCGCGTTGTACGGCGCGACGAGCGCGAGCGTCCGCGCCGGCGTCGAGCCGTAGTAGTCGGCGAGCCAGAGCGCGAGGTCGACGAGCGCCGGCGGCAGCGACTCGGCGACCCGCTCGACCGGCGCGGCCGCGACTCCCTCCGGCGCCGCGACGCCGACCTCCGTCACGACGCCCCGGTGCCGCGCGTTGCCGAAGCGCACCACGACCACGGCGCCTTTCCCGGCCTCCTCGGGAACCTCGTACGTGAACGGACGCGCGACCGCGCGCGCGGTCACGAGCGGATAGACGGACGCGAGCCTCGACACCGGCCGAGGGTATCCGCAGCCCCGGTTGGCCCAACTACCCTCCACGGAGAGATGAGCTGGGACTGGAACCCGGACACGTACCCGGAGGTCATCGCCGAGATCCCCGCGTACGAGGAGCTGCAGGAGGCGGTCGTCGCGGCGACACGCGGCCTCGAGCTTCGCCGTGTACTGGAGCTCGGTACCGGGACAGGCGAGACCGCGCTCCGCATCGTCGCCTCCCATCCGGACGCGTCCTGGACGGGCATCGACTCGAGCGAGGCGATGCTGGTCCGTGCGCGCGAGCGCCTGCCGGGCGCCGACCTTCATGTTGCGCGCCTGGAGGAGCCGCTACCGGCGGGCCCGTTCGATCTCGTCGTCTCGGCGCTCGCCGTGCACCACCTGGACGCCGACGGCAAGCGCGACCTCTTTGCGCGCATCGGGCAGGTCACGGACGCGTTCGTGCTCGGCGACCTCGTCGTGCCCGAGCGGCCCGAGGACGCGACGATGGAGATCGACGGCGTCTACGACATCCCGTCGAGCGTCCCCGACCACCTCGAGTGGCTCGACGAGGCCGGATTCGAGACCGAGGTTCGGCTCGTCAGCCCCGACCTCGCGGTGTTCAGATCCCTGAAGCCTCGATGACGAAGTCGGTCGCGAAGCCGAGCGCGAGCCCGGCGAGGACGAGCCACATCACGAGAACGGGGTGGCCGTACTTCCGGTTCACGTTGAAGAGCTCTTGCACGACGTAGAGGATCGACCCCGCGGCGATCGCGAAGAACGCCACCGTCACCGTGTCGTTCGTCCACGCCTGACCGAGCGCCGTGCCGAAGAACGTCGGCGCACCTCCGATGAGACCGAGCGTCGCGAGGAAGCCCCAGGCGGGCACCGTTCCCTCTCCGCTCATCGGCCCGCAGATGCCGAAGCCCTCGGTCGCGTTGTGAAGAGCGAAGCCGATGATCAGCGTCACGGCGAGGCTTGCAGCGCCGGTCGCCGCCGCCTGCCCGATCGCAAGACCTTCCCCGAAGTTGTGCACACCGATGCCGACGGCGATGAGAAGCGAAAGTCGCTGCCCCTCGGTCAGCCCGTGGATGAACCCGCGCCGCTCGAACTCGTCGATCGCCGCCGCACCGGGGCCGACGAGCGGGGTCGCGCGGCTGCTCGACTGGCGCTTCATCCACTCGGCGTAGTAGACGAGACCCATCAGCCCGAGCGCAAAGCCGATCAGGCCGACCGCGCTCATGCCCGCGAAGTCGCCCCAGTGCCGCTCGCCGAGCGCTTCCTCGATCGGCTCGACGGCCCCGGAGAGCACGTCCCAGAGCAGGAAGAGGAGGATGCCCGTCGCGAGCGCGCTCAGCCCGGCGCGTGTGGCGGGGCTCAGGTTGCGCAGCCGGCCGATCGGCAGCCCGAGGAAGATCGTCCCTCCGGCGATGGCGCCGAGGAGCAGGGTTTGCGCGGTGGACACGGGTGGGAGGTCTCCTTGCCTTCGGCTGTAAGGGGCCCCTTACAAGCGGCCTCGGCGGCAATATAGCCTGAATGGCCGACCGGCACTCAGTCGACGAATACCTCGAGACGATCTACTTCCTCGCCTTTCCCATCGGCGAGTACACCCCGCGCGGCGCGGGGTCGCCGCCGCTCGCGTCCCGCGTCGCGGAGATGCTCGGTGTCTCGCGTGCGTCCGCCGGCGAGATGTTGAAGAGGCTCGAGGCCGAAGGCCTGATCGTCCGCGGTGCGCGGAAGGAGGCGCTCCTGACCGAGACCGGCCGTGCGCGCGCCGAGCGGGTCGTGCGCAAGCACCGGATCATCGAGCGGCTCCTCACCGACTTCATGGGATACACGGCCTACGAGGCGCATGAACGCGCCGACGAGCTCGGCGACACGTTCGACGACGAGATGGTCGAGCGCATCGACGACCGCCTCGGCCATCCCGAGCGCTGCCCGCACGGCTGGCCCGTCGACCCCGAGTTCGAGCAGGCGGAGAACGAGAGCCTTGCTCCGCTCGCGACGCTCGCCCCCGGCACCCGCGCGACGATCGTGCGGCTCGCGGAGCACGACGGGGAGCTGCTCCACTGGTTCTACGACCAGGGGCTCGTGCCGGGACAGGAGATCGAGGTCCGCGCTGCCGAGCCGGCGGCCGACCAGTTCACCGTCGCGCTCGACGACGGGGAACGCGCAGTCAGCGAGAAGGCGGCCGCAGGGCTCTTCGTGAAGCCATCCGCGTGAGCGGATGCAACCAGGTTTCAACCTGGTTGCGGTCGTCGGCGCGCGGAGAACGACCGCAACCTGCCTGAAGGCAGGGTGCGAACGCGCTACCCAGTCAACCCGCGCCGGGCGAGCTCCGCCGCAGCCGCGTCGACGCGATCCTCGGGAGCCTGGCCCTCGAGCCATTCGGCGAGGTCGGCGATCCCCTCCTCGAGCTCGACGTCGGGAACGAAACCGAGTGCGTCCCGCGCACGTGACATGTCGGCGAAGCAGTGGCGCACGTCGCCGAGGCGGAACTCGCCCGTCAGCTCCGGCTCCGGCTCGCGCCCGACCACGGCCCCGAGGAGGAGCGCGAGGTCGCGTACGGTGACGGGCCGCCCGCTGCCCACGTTCAGCGCCGCGCCGTCCGCGGCGTCGTGCTCGAGTGCGGCGGCGAACGCGCGCGCGACGTCGTGAACGGAGACGAAGTCGCGCTGTTGCCCGCCGTCCTCGAAGATCCTCGGCGCCCGCCCGTTCAGGAGCCGGGCCGCGAAGATCGCGAGCACGCCGGTGTACGGATTCGAGAGCGCCTGCCGCGGGCCGTACGTGTTGAAGAGTCGCAGCGCAACAGTCGGGATCCCGTACGCGGCGCCGGCGACGAGGCATGCCCGCTCCTGGTCGAACTTCGTCAGCGCATAGATCGACGAGAGCCCCGGCCGCTTGCGCTCCGGGGTCGGCACCGGCTCCAGCCCCGCGTACTCCCACTCCCGGTGCTCGAGCTGCGCGCGCGTACGCTCGGGCGGCTCGACCTCGGCGCCGGCGTCGTCGCGGTAGAGCCCCTCCCCGTAGATGCTCATGCTGGACGCGACGACGAGCTTGCGCACCGGCCGCTCCGCGAGCGCTTCGAGCAGCACGGCCGTGCCGAATGAGTTCGCCGCAATGTATTCGGCGAGCTCGTACATCGACTGCCCGACCCCGACGCGTGCGGCGAGATGCACGACCGCGTCGGCGCCGTCAAGCGCGCGGCGCACGGCGTCCGGGTCGCGGACGTCGCCCTCCACGAGCTCGACGTCAGCCGCAAGATAGCCGGGACGCCCGTCGCCGCCGTGCACCTGCGGCACGAGCGAGTCGAGCGCGCGGACGCGTAGACCGCGCGCCAGGAGCTCGTCGCTCACGTGCGAGCCGACGAAGCCCGCACCACCGGTGATCAGGACGAGCTCA
>DASSGL010000214.1:0-15260 GCA_035693525.1 Gaiellaceae bacterium
CTGCCGCAGCTCTACGGCCGCTTCCACACCTCGATCCAGGGCGTGGCGTGGGTGCTCACGGCGTACAACATCGCGGTCGCGGTCGGCGCGCTCGCGCTCGTGCTCTTCGTGCACCGCCTGAGGGGAAACCTCGTCCTCGCGGCGGGTCTCGTCCTTTTTCTCGCAGCTTCGATCGCGTGCTCGGCGGCCGGCAGCCTCGCGTTCCTGATCGGGGCACGCTCGGTACAGGGCGCGGGCGCGGCGCTGCTGCTGGCGGGGTCGCTGCCGGTGCTCGTTGCGTTGACCGGCTCGCCGGCGGCCGGGGCGACGATATGGACGATCGCCGGGACGTTCGGCGCCGCGCTCGGGCCGGCCCTCGGCGGAGCGCTGACCCAGGCCTTCGACTGGCGCGCCATCTTCGTAGCGCAGGCGCCGGTCGCCGCGCTTGCCCTGATCGCAGCCGGCACTGCTCCGCCCGCAGAGCTCGAAGAGGGCTGGCGCCGGGTGCTCCGCCGGACCATTCCGGCCAACGTCTGCCTCGGCCTGCTCTTCGGCGCACTCGTCGGCGTCCTCTTTCTCGCAGTCCTGCTCGTGATCACGGTCTGGGGCTACTCGCCGATCGGCGGTGCGGCCATCGTGAGCGTGCTCCCAGCGATGACGCTCGCCGTGCGACCGCTCGAGCGGCGGCTGCAGCCGTTGTACGCGGTGTGCGCGGGAGCGACGCTGCTCGCGCTCGGGCTCGTCGCGCTCGCGTTGATTCCCTCGCCGTCGGCCGGTTACGTGATAGCCGCAATGGTCTTCTGCGGTGCCGGCCTCGGGCTCTCGGTTCCGGTGCTGTCGCGCGCAGCGCTTGACCTGACCGCGGGCTTGAGCCGCAGCGGGACGCTGACGATCGGCGTGCGGCATCTCGGTCTCGTGCTCGCGCTCGGGCTGATCGCACCGTTGCTCGCGTCGACCTTGCCGCCGGCCGGGCACCGCGCAGAGTTGCGCGCCACGTCGATCCTGCTCGACGCTCCGATCCCCATCGGGACGAAGCTCCCGATCGCGTTCGACCTGGTCGGCGTCTTCCAAAAGGCGCGCCAGGGCGAGGTGCCGGATCTGACGCAGCCGTTCAACGCCCATGGTGCGCAGGAGGACGCCACCGTGGCGTCGGTCCGCGATCGCCTCGTGAGCGCGATCGAGGAGACGATCACCCGAGCCTTCCGGCCGGCGTTCCTCCTCTCGGCGCTGCTGGCCGCCCTCGCGATTCCGGTGGCGTTGCTCTTCCCGTGGAGAGCCGTCGGGTGAATCTGCCGCGCGTCGCGCCCGCACTGGCCGTTGCAGCTGCGCTCGTGCTCGGCGCGGTTGTGCTCCTCGTCGTGGAGCTGGCGAACGGCGGGGCGCGGGCCGTCTCGCCGGCGATCGTGCAGCCGTGCGGCGAGCGCCGGCCGTTCGCGGGCAACGGCGTCGACGGCACGATCCAGCGCGTCGTCCTCGAGGGTCTCGACGGCGCGGCGTGCAAGCTCGACACGACGCGCGAAGCGCTCGTCCTCTCGCTCAGCCCGGCCTCGCGCGGCTCGCGGAAGCCCAACCGCCACACGATCGAGGTCGCCGTTCGGAGCGGCCTCATCCACGCGATCGACGCGGAAGCGAAGCAGGGCAACATCCCGTCGCTCCTGGTGCCGATTCTCCATCGCATCGTGCGGCTGACCCCGATCGACAGGCTCGTCCGCGGCGGCCTGAGCCTCGGCGGCCTGGTCGGAGGAGGCGGGTGACGGCCGACGAGGCCGAAGCCGTGACACTTTCGTAACCCGTGACTGTCACCGGGTGGAGAGCCGCCCGGACGAAGGCGCTGCAAAGCGGGCGGTTCCCTCCGTGGTGACTGTCACCCTCAGGACGATCGAGACACGTTCTGAAGCGTCTCGTACAGAGCGTCGAGCCGCCTGCGCGTTCGTTCGTCCGCCGGCGTGTACGCCACGATGCGCGTGCCGAGACTCTGGCAGAGCCAGAGGTTCGTGTAGTTGACGGTAAGGAGACCGACGAGCGGATGCATCGACCGCTTCGTCCGGCTTTCGGCGCCGTGGACGTCGTGGCGCGCCCAGACTGCCGAGAACTCGGGAGAGGCACGGTGGAGGCGGGCCACGAGCGTCTTCCACGCCGGCTCGTGCAGATGCTCGGCCATTGCCGCGCGGAACTCGGCGACGAGCTGCCCGACCACCTCGTCCCGATCCAAGATCGCCTTCTGCCAGGACGGGTTGGTGAACGCGAGCCAGAGGATGTTCCGATCTTCGGCCGGGATCGTCTCGAGATCCTCGAAGAAGCTCGCGAAGACGCGGTTGTACGCGAGCAGGTCGTGACGGTCGTTCACGACGCACGCCGGGAACGGCTCGAGCTGCTCGATCAGCGGTTGCACGGCCGGATAGAGCTCCAGGCACTGGTCGCCGACCGTGAAGACCGGCTGACCCGCGAGCGTGAGCAGATGCGTCCGCTCGTGCGTGCTGAACTGCAGCGTCCTCGAGATCGCGTCGAGCACCTGCGCCGACGGCTTGATGTCGCGGCCCTGCTCGAGCCACGTGTACCACGTGACGCCGACGCCGGCGAGCTGCGCCACCTCCTCGCGGCGAAGCCCCGGCGTGCGCCTACGCCGCGACGGGCGAAGGCCCACGTCTTCCGGCTTGATGCGCTCGCGACGACTGCGGAGGAACGTTCCGAGCTCCCTGCGGCGCAGCTCACCTGCGCCGGCCGGCGGCGGCGCGAGGACCGGCGCCGGCAGGCTCAATGTCTCCGTCGCCGCCATCGGAGAATCAGTATGGCCGCCCCGCGGCTGCCGAGAGGGGTAGCGCTGATACCCGGATAACCACGCTCTGGTACTGGGGTACGCGCCGCGGCCACCATCGCTGCATGACTCTTCAAACGACTGCACGCGAAAACTCTTCCGGCCGCCTCGACCGCCGCGCCTGGGGCATGCTCCTCGTCCTCTGCGGCGCCCTCTTCCTCGATGCCATGGACGTCTCGATGGTCGGGGTCGCGCTGCCCTCGATCCGAACAGACCTCGGCATGTCGACGAGCTCGCTGCAGTGGGTCGTCAGCGCCTACGTGCTCGGCTACGGCGGCTTCCTGCTGCTCGGCGGCCGCGCCGCCGACCTCTTCGGCAGGCGGCGGATGTTCCTCGTCGCACTCGGCGTCTTCGTCCTCGCCTCCGCGCTCGGGGGGCTCGCCAACGACGGCTCGCTCCTCATCGCGCTGCGATTCGTGAAGGGTGTGAGCGCGGCGTTCACGGCGCCTGCCGGGCTCTCGATCATCACGACGAGCTTCGCGGAAGGCGCAGCGCGGACCCGCGCGATCTCCGTCTACACCGCAACCGGCGCCACCGGCTTCTCGCTCGGGCTCGTGTTCGGCGGCCTGATGACGGAGATCAGCTGGCGGTGGGTCTTCTTCCTGCCGGTCCCCATCGCCCTCGTCGCCCTTCTTGCCGGGATGCGCCTCGTACCCGTCGACTTGCGGGCGCAGCGCGCCTCCGGGTCGTTCGACCTCGGCGGCGCCGTGACCCTGACGGCGGCGATGCTGCTCCTCGTCTACACGGTCGTCGAGGCGCCCAGCGTCGGCTGGGGCTCGGCGCGAACGCTGGGGTCGCTCATCGGGGTCGCAGCGATTCTCGCGACGTTCGTCGCGCTCGAGCGGAGGAGCGCCTCGCCCCTGATGCGGCTCGGGATCCTGCGCTCGTCCGCGCTCGTCCGCGCGAACCTGGCCGCCATGATGCTCATCGGCGGCTGGTTCGGCTTCCAGTTCGTCGCCACCCTCTACATGCAGCAGCTGCGCGGCTGGTCGCCCCTCGAGGCCGGCCTCGCGATCTTCCCGGGCGGCGCACTCGTGGCGGTGCTCGCGCCGCGGGTCGCGCCTCTCGTGATGCGCTTCGGCGTCAGGCGGCTGATCGCGGTGGGCCTCGCCTCGACCGGCTTCGGCTATGCGCTCTTCCTGCCGATCGGGCTCGACTCGCGCTACGCCGTCGCGATGCTGCCGACGTTCGTCCTCGCCGGCCTCGGATTCGCGCTCGCGTACGGGCCGCTCAACGTGGCCGCGACGAACGGCGTGGCGGCGAACGAGCAAGGGCTCGCGAGCGGGCTCGTCAACACGTCCTTCCAGTTCGGCGGCGCGCTCGTGCTCGCGATCGTCACCGCGGTGATGAACGCCGCAGCGGGAACCGGCGGCACCCACCAGGCGCTCCTCGACGGCTTCCATGCCGCGATCGTCGTATCGGTGATCGCAGCGGGCCTCGGAGTGCTTGCGACCACGGTTCGCCTGCGGCCGCGAGCCGTAGCCGCCGCCGAAGCCGAGGTAGCCGAGGACGTTCCGGAGGTGCAAGCCGAAGCGGAGGCCGCATGACCGCACGCGTCCCGGCGCGAGACCGAGCTCGGGCGCCCGGCGTCAGACGACGGTGAACCTGGCGCAGGCGAAGTCGCCGTTTCGCGCCAGCTCGTCGAGACGGAGCTCGATGTGCCGCGGAAGGAGCGGCGCCCCCGCACCGAGCGTGACCGGCGCGATCGACACGATCACCTCGTCCAGCAGTCCGGCGTCGGCGAACTGACCGGCCAGGTCGCCGCCGCCGACGATCCAGATGTTCTGCTCACCGGCGGCACCGGCCATCCGCTCGTGAACCGCCGCGACATCGTCGCTCGTGAACTCGATCGGCGCATCGGGAACGATCGGCAGCTCCCGATGCGTGAAGACCCAGCACGGAATCTCATAGGGCCACTCCCACTCCGCCGGATCCTTGCCCGCGAAGTCGTACCCGAGGATCCACTCGTAGGTCGTCGACCCCATCGCCATCGCACCGACGTTCGCGATGAACTCGCCGTAGCTCATGGGGCCGTCCTCCTCGCGGTTGCGAGTGAAGAGCCAGTCCAACGAGTTGTCGGGGTCGGCGATGAAGCCGTCGAGGGTCGTCGCGGTGTAGTACCGGGTGAGGCTCACGATGCCCTCCTTACGGAAACCTGCTCAACGGAGACGTGTCGCCGACGAGCCAGAGGTGGCCGAACGGATCACCACTCTCCCATGCGCGACGTTACCGCTCACGAGTGGAAGCGCAGCCGGTCGACGATCTTGTCGACCGTCTTGCGCTCGGCGCGGAAGGCGATTCCGACGAGATCCAGATCCGCCGCCGCCACCGCAGCGACAGCTTCGCGGTTCGCCGCGTCGTGGTTCGTCGTGAAGAGCTCACGTGTGTAGATCGCGGGCGTGACGCTGCGGCTCATCGCGCGGTCGTACACCCGTCGCAACGCTGGACCGTCGGCTTCGTAGACGAGCACCGGCTGGACGAACATCGGCAGGTACTCGTTCCCGGACGCGTCCTCATACGGCTCGCCGACGACACCGCGGACGGTTCCGGCGATCCCGCTGACGAGGAATGCCGTCACGTTGATCGCCTGCCAGGCCGCGAGGTCGTCGCGGACGACGACGGCGATCTTCGTGTCGAACTGCATTCGGCGACGCTACCCGCCGCCAAGAGGCGAGGGATCTTGGATCCCATTCGAGCCTCTCCAAACCGGAAAAGCCTAAAACAGGCGTGCGTCAGCTCGTTTAGGATCCGAAATCTCGCGATTCGGCCACAGGAGGCGCCATGACATCGGACACGCGGATCCAGACCGAGGCCCGACTCCTCGAGGCTCGCTGGCAGAGCGACCTGCGCTGGCAGGGAATCGAGCGCTCGTACTCGGCGGAGCAGGTCATCCGTCTCCGCGGCTCGGTCGTGACCGAGCAGACCGTGGCGCGACGCGGCGCCGAGCGGCTGTGGCAGCTGCTGAGCGGAGAAGAGCCTGTCCGGGCGCTCGGCGCCATGACGGGCGGGCAGTCGGTGCAGATGGTGAAGGCCGGCCTCGAGGCGATCTACGTGTCGGGATGGCAGGTCGCAGCGGATGCGAACCTCGCCGGGCATACGTATCCCGACCAGAGCCTCTATCCGTCGAACAGCGCCCCGGCGCTCGTGAGGCGGATCAACAACGCCCTCCTGCGCGCCGACCAGATCGACTGGGCCGAGGGCCGCAACGGCACCCACTGGCTCGCGCCGATCGTCGCCGACGCCGAAGCCGGCTTCGGTGGACCGCTCAACGCCTACGAGCTGATGCGCTCCATGGTCGAGGCCGGCGCTGCGGGCGTCCACTACGAGGACCAGCTCGCGTCCGAGAAGAAGTGCGGGCATCTCGGCGGCAAGGTGCTCGTACCGACACAGCAGTTCGTACGGACACTGAACGCCGCGCGACTGGCCGCCGACGTGCTGGACGTGCCGACGATCGTCGTCGCACGGACGGACGCACTCGGCGCGACGTTGCTCACGAGCGACATCGACGAGTACGACCGGGACTTCGTGACGGGCGAGCGCACGGCCGAGGGCTTCTATCGCGTCCGCGACGGACTCGACGCCGCGATCTCGCGCGGATTGGCCTACGCGCCGTACGCGGATCTCGTCTGGTGCGAGACGTCGACGCCCGACATCGGCGAGGCTCGCGAATTCGCGAACGCCGTTCACGAGAGGTTCCCGGGCAAGCTGCTCGCCTACAACTGCTCGCCGTCGTTCAACTGGCGGCGCGCACTCGACGAGGAGCAGGTGGCGCGGTTCCAACGGGAGCTCGGCGATCTCGGCTACCGCTTCCAGTTCATCACGCTCGCAGGCTTCCACGCCCTGAACGCCGGCATGTTCGAGCTGGCGCACGGCTATGCAAGCGACCACATGTCGGCATACGTCGAGCTCCAGCAGCGGGAGTTCGCGCTCGAGTCGCTCGGCTACACGGCCACCCGGCACCAGGCGGAGGTCGGCGCCGGGTACTTCGACTTCGTCGCGACCGCCGTCGCGCCGGACAGCTCGACGCTCGCGCTCAAGGGCTCGACCGAGGAGGCACAGTTCGAGGCCGAAGCGGCAGCATGACCGCCGTGACCGACGTCGAGGTGACCGCACCCGCCGACGAAGATGTGCTGACGCGTGAGGCGCTCGACCTCGTCGCACTGCTTCACCGCGAGCTGAACCCGACGCGGCTCGAGCTGCTCGAGCGACGACGGCGGCGGCAGGCCGAGCTCGACGCGGGCGCGCTCCCAGGCTTCGTCCCGGAGACGAAGGAGATCCGGCACGGCGACTGGCGCGTGGCGCCGGCGCCGGCCGACCTCGAGGACCGCCGCTGCGAGATCACCGGACCCGTCGACCGGAAGATGATGATCAACGCGCTCAACTCGGGCGCCCGCGGCTTCATGGCCGACTACGAGGATGCGACCTCGCCGACGTGGCACAACCTCATCGACGGCCAGCGGAACGTCTCCGACGCCGTCCGGAAGACGATCGCGCTGGACACCCCGGACAAGTCGTATCGCCTCGGCGAGCAGGTCGCGACGCTGCTGATCCGACCCCGCGGCTGGCACCTCCCGGAGCGGCACGTGCTCGTCGGCGGCGAGCCCGTCTCCGGATCGCTCTTCGACTTCGGGGTTCACATGAGCCGCAATGCGCGCGAGCTGCTCGAGCGTGGCAGCGGGCCGTACTTCTACCTGCCCAAGCTCGAGTCGCACCACGAAGCGCGACTCTGGGCATCGGCGTTCGCACTCGCCGAGGACGAGCTCGGGATTCCGAACGGCTCGATCCGTTGCACGGTTCTCATCGAGACCGTCCTCGCCGCCTTCGAGATGGAGGAGATCCTGCACGAGCTGCGGGACTATGGCTGCGCGCTGAACGCGGGTCGCTGGGACTACATCTTCAGCTGCATCAAGAAGTTCCGAAGCCGCGACTGGCTGCTGCCGGACCGGGCCCAGGTGACGATGACGGTGCCGTTCATGCGCGCGTACACCGAGCTCCTCGTACGCTCCTGCCACCGGCGCGGCGCGCACGCGATCGGCGGCATGGCCGCCTTCATCCCGTCGCGGAAGGACCCGGCGGCGAACGAGGTCGCGCTCGCCAAGGTGCGCGAGGACAAGGAGCGCGAGTCCGGCGACGGCTTCGACGGCACCTGGGTCGCGCACCCCGACCTCGTGCCCGTCGCCACCGAGGTCTTCGACGGTGTGCTCGGCGAGCGCCCGAACCAGGTCGCGCGCCTGCGCGAGGACGTCGTTCCCGACGAGGCGGCGCTGCTGTCCATCCCGGAGACGCCGGGCGAGATCACGAAGGAAGGGCTGCGCGTCAACGTCTCCGTCGGCACCCGATACCTCGACGCCTGGCTCGACGGTGTCGGCGCGGCGGCGATCGACAACCTGATGGAAGACGCCGCTACCGCGGAGATCTCACGCTCGCAGGTCTGGCAGTGGGTGCACGCACGCCGCTTCGACGAGAAGCAGGTGCGCCTCGAGATCGAAACGGTCGACGCACGGGACGACGCGAAGAGGCTGTTCGCAGATCTCGCTCTGGCGCCGCAACTGGTCGAGTTCCTCACGCTTCCCGCCTACGACCTGTTGCGATCCGACTGAGCCCGCGGGCTGCGTGATATAGCGACTTCTTCCGGCGCGGCGCCACCGAGGCCGCACTCCGTTACTAGGCGCCTCGCGAACGCGAGCGGTTTCGCGGTAGCGTCCGTATGTGACCGTCATGTACCGCGAGCGGGAGCAGCGGGTCACGCCGCTCGAGCTCTTCTTCGACCTCGTGTTCGTCTTCGCATTCACCGAGGTCACGACCTTGCTCTCGCACGAACCGACATGGAGCGGCCTGGGTCACGGCGTGCTCATCCTCGCGGCGCTCTGGTGGGCGTGGGCGTCCTACGCCTGGTTGACGAACGCGGTCGACCCCGAGGAGGGTGTCGTTGCGGCGGCAATGCTGGCCGCGACGGCCGCGCTGTTCGTCGCAGCGCTCGCCGTCCCCTCCGCGTTCGGCCGCCACGGGGTTCTCTTCGGAGTCGCGTTTCTACTCGTCGACGTCATGTTCATCGCGCTGTACGCGCTCGCAGCGCGCGGAGAACCGGATCTCCTCACGGCCGTCCGAGGGGCGGCTCCCTCGACCCTCCTGGGCTCGGCCCTGATCATCGGCGCCGGGTTCGTCGACGGCAGGCTCAAGGCGGCACTCTGGTTCGCCGCGATCGCCGTCGCCTTTTTCGGGCCGCTGCTCGGCGGCATGAGCGGGTGGCGCATCCACCCTGCTCATTTCGTCGAACGTCACGGGCTCATCATGATCATCGCCGTCGGCGAGTCCGTCGTCGCCATCGGCCTGGGGGCGACCGGAACGGAGCTCACCGCCGGCGTGATCGTCGCCGCCGTGCTCGGGTTCGCGGTCGCGACGTCGTTCTGGCTCGCTTACTTCGACTTCTTCTCGATCCGTGCAGAGCAGCTGCTTGCGGAGCGCAGGGGAGCGGAGCGGATCGCTCTCGCGCGCGACGTGTACACGTACCTGCACCTACCGATGGTGATGGGGATCGTCCTCTTCGCGTTCGCGATGAAGGTGACGCTCGGACACGTCGGAGACGAGCTCGACGCGGTCGCTGCATTCTGTCTCTGCTGCGGCCCGGCGCTCTACCTCCTTGCATTCGTCGCGCTACGGGTGCGTGTGTCCGGCAGCGTCGGAGGCGGTCGCTTCGTCGCCGCGATCGCGTGCGTGCTGCTCTTCCCGGTCGCCCTCGTCGTGCCTGCGCTCGCCGCGCTCGCGCTCGTCGCCGCGGTGTGGGTCGCATTGCACACGTACGAGATCGTGTGGTGGCGGGAGGCGCGCGCGCAGACGCGCGCGCTCCGCGCGTCGGCGCCGGCCTCCTGACTCCCTGGTCCAGGAGACGCGGCCCGGCAAAGAAGACCGTCAGGCCGCGAGCTCGAGCGGGACGACCGCGACCTCGACCAGCAGGTCGCCGCGGGCGACCGTGAAGGGGGCGGAGGTGCCGATTCGCTCGGTGACCATCAGCCGCTGCAGATCGCTCATCGTCTCGACCGGCTCGCCGTCGACGGCGACGATCAGGTCGCCCGGACGAAGTCCGGCCCGCGCGGCGGGCGCGCCGTCGACGACCTGGCTGACCTCGACGCAGCTCGCGCGGCCGAGCTCTTTGGCAACCCGCGGCGGAAGCGGCCGCTCCTGTCCGCCGATCCCGAGGTAGGCGCGGCGGAAACGGCCTTCGGTCATCAGGGCGCCGATGATGCGCCGCGTCGCGGAATTGATCGGCACCGCAAGCCCGAGGCCGATTCCGGCGACGGCTGTGTTGATCCCGACGACGCGGCCGATGCCCTCCGAGAGCGCTCCGCCCGAGTTCCCAGGGTTGAGCGCGGCGTCCGTCTGGATGACGTTGTCGACGACGCGCATGTTGGCGCCGGAGCGCGTGGGAAGCGACCGCCCGAGTGCCGACACGACCCCGGCCGTGACGGAGCCGGCGAACCCGTGCGGGTTGCCGATCGCGACGACCAGCTGACCGACGCGCAGGTTGTCGGCGTCCCCCAGCTCGGCCGGGGTCAATGCCCCACCGAACGTACGCAGCACGGCCATGTCGGAGAGCGGGTCCGCTCCGACGACCTCGAACTCCAGATCGCGGCCGTCGGCGAACGAGGCTCGACCTCCGTCCTCGCTCCGGGCGACGACATGCGCGGACGTGAGAAGGAATCCGTCGGGCGTGATCACGACACCGCTCCCACCGCCGTCCACGACGCGCCCGCCGCGAACGCGGCGCGAGACCCGCAGATTCGCCACCGAGGGCGTGAGCCGCTCGGCGACTGCGATCACCGTCCGCGAGTAGGCGTCGAGCGCCTCGGCATCGCCTCCCGCGGCGGTCGGCCCTCCCGGCGCGGCCGAGCCGCCCGATCGGTCGACGAAGAGCAACTCAGCCATATCGGCCAAGGTAACGACGCCGACCAGGTCTACGTCGGCCGCCCCATGCCTCAGATCGCACATCGAGCCCCGGGCCGGGGGGTGGCCCGTTTCCGGCTAGCACTGATGCGCAGGAGCCCAGAACGTGCGAACCTGGGAACGTGTCGATTCGCTGCCTGATAGTCGATGACAACGAATCGTTCCTCGGGGTCGCACGGGAGCTCCTGGAGCAAGAGGGCCTGAACGTGGCAGGCGTTGCTTCGACGACGAGCGACGCGCTTCGTCAGGTCGAGCTGCTGCGACCGAACGTCGTCCTCGTCGACATCTTCCTCGGCGACGAGAGCGGCATCGACCTCGCGCGCAGGCTGACCGAAAACGGCCTGACCGGAGGAGCGACGGTGATCTTGATCTCGACCCATGCGGAGACCGACGTCGCCGACCTGATCGCCTCGAGCCCGGCGGCGGGGTTCGTTCCGAAGGCTGACTTGTCCGCGAGCGCGATCCGTCGGATCGTCAACGGTCGAGTCGGCTAGCGCGCATCGAGAAACGTGATCACGGCGAGAACGCGCCGCTGATCGTCCTCGGTTGCGGGCAGGCGCAGCTTCATGAGGATGCTGCGGACGTGCTTCTCGACCGTGCCCTCCGTGATCCAGAGCTGATGGGCGATGCCGGCGTTCGAGCGGCCTTCGGCCATGAGCGCGAGCACCTCGCGCTCGCGCGGCGAGAGAACGTCGAGTGGATCTTCGACGCGGCGGGCGGCAAAGAGCTCGCTCACGAGCGCGGGGTCGACGACCGCGCCGCCGCGCACGATGCGCTCGAGCGTCTCGATGAACTCGTCGACGTCGGTCACGCGCGTCTTCAGCAGATAGCCGCTTCGCCGGCCGCCGGCCAGCAACTCGGTCGCCCGCTCGACTTGAACGTGTGCGGTCAGCACGACGATCGCCGTGTCCGGGAACTCCTCTCGAATACGCGTCGCGGCTTCGAGG
This sequence comes from Gaiellaceae bacterium, assembly GCA_035693525.1. Lineage (GTDB taxonomy): Bacteria > Actinomycetota > Thermoleophilia > Gaiellales > Gaiellaceae > Palsa-739. Next base: position 11,683 of record DASSGL010000214.1, read on the forward strand.
CCTTCGCTCGTGTGCGTGGGCGGCATCCGGATATCGACGATCGCGAGGTCGGGGCGCAGGTCGCGAACGAGCTCGAGGAGCTCGTTGGCGGTGCCGGACTGGCCGACGACCTCGAAGCCGGAGCGCTCGAGCAGACCGGCGAGCCCCTCGCGGAGAAGGACATCGTCGTCCGCCAGCACCACGCGCGTCGGTGTCGTGCTCACACTCGCGATTATGGGGCACGTCGCCCCAAGGGGCGCATGCGCAGATCTCGGGAGCGTGCTTTTAAGCGGCCGCTCGCCGAGCCGGATCGAGAGCTCGTCCGTCGCCATCGACGTCCATGGGCCGCCCGAGCCGCGAATCCTCGAGCGCACGGCTTGCGGCGAGGTATCGCGCGACATTCGCGGGCCCGGGATCCTCGGAGAGGGCGACGACCGCGTCGACCATCTCCCTGACCGCCATGCTGCTGCGCCTGTTCTCTCTCTGACTGCGCTGCACGTTCGTCCACGATCGCGCCTCGAGAGCGTCGAGTCGTCGCAGCCAGCGCCCAACTCGACTACCCGCCAGCAGGAATCGCACTTTCGCGGTGGCGCCGATGCCTGACCTGGAACGAGAAAGCGATGGTGTCCGCGAGCTACCAAATCCACCAAGAACGGAGGACTCAATGCGAACGAATCACCGAGGCGGTACGTCCGCCACCATGACGAGCGCGTGGCTCGTCGCTGCAGCAGCAGCCGTCGGACTGCTCGCGACGATCGCGCTTCTCCACCCGTCGTTCGCGCACGCAGCCGGCAAGCCGGCGCCGGTCATCTCCACGACGAAGACGAGCCTCGGGCAGGTCCTCGTCGATTCGCGCGGCCGGACGCTGTACCTGTTCGCGAAGGATCGCGCACCGAAGAGCTCGTGCACCGGGCAGTGTGCGTCGTTCTGGCCGCCGTTGATCGCGAGCGGCAAGCCGAGCGTGAGCGGCGGCGCGAAGGCGTCGCTCGTCGGCATGACGAGGCGCTCCGACGGCCGCATGCAGGTGACCTACAACCGCCATCCTCTCTACACGTTCGCGAAGGACACGAAGAGGGGCCAGACGAGCGGTGAGGAAGTGAATGCCTTCGGCGCATTGTGGTATGTCGTGTCGCCCGCCGGCGCGAAGATCGCGAAGTCGTCCTCGTCGTCCTCGGGAGGCGGCGGGTACAGCTACACCCCTTAGCCCTGGTGAATCGGCTGGTGCCCGGCGCCCGCTGTTCGGGAGCCGGGCACCGGCAGGTCAGGACGGCTGTGCGCCGGCAGGCGCGTAGCGGTGATGGAGGATGAGCGCGTTGCCGTCCTGATCCGAGAAGTACGCCTGGTAGCACACGCCGCTGTCCATCGTCTCGCCGTGGAACTCGACTCCGCGGGACACGAGCTCCGACCGCGCGGCCTCGACGTCGTCGACGTGCAGCGCGATCGCGCCCTTGCTGGGCGCGAACTCGCGGCCGATCTTCGCGACGTCGACCACCTGGATCGTCAGGCTGCCGGTCTCGAACTCGCCTCCGATGTCGTTTCCGTATCGCTTCGAGCATTCGAGACCGAGCACACCGGCGTAGAAGTCGTGTGCTCTCTCGAAGCTCGTGATCGGAAGGAAGACGAAGTCGGTGCGCGTGATCAGGGACTCGGGTCTCTCCATTTCTCCTCCTCTTCTCGCTGGGCCCGATCCGAAGGCTCGGGCGGTCATCTTGACATATTCCTATATAGGAATATATAGTCCGCGCCATGGCACGAGCAGCGACGACGGCGGATGCGTTCAATGCGATCGCCGAACCGCGCCGGCGGCAGATCCTGGATGTCCTGGCGAGCGGGGAGCGCCCGGTGAACGATCTGGTGCGGATGCTCGGGCTCGCTCAGCCTCAGGTGTCCAAGCACCTGCGGGTGCTCCGAGAAGTGGGGGCGGTCGACGTGCGCGACGAGGGGCGGCAGAGGCTGTACCGGTTGAACGGCCACGCGCTCAAGCCCATCCACGACTGGGTGAAGGCCTACGAGCGCTCGTGGTCGGAGCGGTTCGACCAGCTCGATGTCGTGTTGCAGGAGCTCAAACGAGAGGAGGCGGAAGGAGATGGCCGGAATGACCAGTAGCGGGACGGCGACGGTGACGCTGCCCACCGACGAGCAGATCCTCGTCACGCGCGAGTTCGACGCGCCCAGGCACCTCGTGTACAGGGCGTTCACCACACCGGAGCTCGTGAAGCGCTGGTGGCACGCGAACCGCGGAGAGGTGACGGTCGCCGAGATCGACCTGCGGGTCGGCGGCAAGTGGCGCTACTTGGCGGTGACGGACGACGGCTTCGAGGTCGGCTTCCACGGCGAGTACCGCGAGATCGTCCCGAACGAGCGTGTCGTCACGACCGAGATCTACGAGGGCCTCCCCGAAGGCGTGTCGGAAGCCGACGGAACCACGGTGAATACCGCGACCTTCGAGGAGATCGACGGCCGCACCCGGCTCACGCTCCTGATCCAGGCTGCGAACAAGACGTCCCGCGACGCGATCATCGCGTCCGGGATGGAGGCCGGCCTCCAGGACGCGCTCGACCTCCTGGAGCAGCTCGCCGTCTCGCTCGACTGAGCCGCGACTCCACCGAGAGACTGCAGAAGGCCCCGGGAGCCGGGGCCTTCTGCGGGGGTTCGATCTGCCCGAGGTCTCAGGCCTCTTGCGGGAGTGCGGCCTGCGGCGTCCCGACGAGCTGACCGCCGGAGCAACCTTCCGCCTCGACCGGCCGGCGCGGGTTCACGATCCCGATCCCGCCGATGACGCCGCCGGCGCCCACCAGCACCGCGCACACCACCATCGCCATGCGGAACGCCTGCACCGACTCGTGGTTCGGCGCGAACGTGTCGCCGACGAGAAGACCCGCGACGACCACGCCGATGATCGAGACGCCGACGAGCCCGGCGACGCGCGCCACCGCGTTGTTGACAGCCGAGGCGATGCCGGCGTCCTCTTCGTCCGCATCCGCAAGGACGGTGGCCGTCAGCGGAGCGACCGTGATTGCCAGCCCGAACGCAAAGATGAGCAGTGCCGGCAGCAGATCGGTGAGGTACGAGACGTGCATGCCGACGCGCACGAGCAGGAGGATCCCGATCGCCGCGATCAGCGGTCCGGCCCCCATGAAGAGACGCGGCCCGAGCCGATCCGCGAGGGCGCCGACCCGACGGGACAGCAGGAACATCACGATCGTGACGGGCAGCGTCGTCAGGCCGCTCTTCAACGCGCTGTAGCCGGCGACCTCCTGCAGATAGATGACTAGGAAGAAGAAGAGGATCGAGATCCCGGCGTAGACGGAAAACGTCTCGAGGTTGCCGACCGCGAAGTTGCGCCGCGCAAAGAGCTCGAGCTTCAACATCGGTTCGGGCGTGCGCCGTTCGTGGACGACGAACGACACGAGCGCGACCGCGCCCACGACGAACGGGATGACGATCGCCGGGCTGCTCCAGCCGTAATGGGGCTCCTCGATCAACGCGAAGACGATGCCGCCGAGGCCGACGGCACACAGGCCGGCACCGAGGAAGTCGACGCGCCGGTGCACCGTTCGCGTGCTCGGCGGCACCGCCGCGAGGATCAGCGCGAGCGT